>JBKJRV010000472.1:0-7377 GCA_046593115.1 Gemmatimonadaceae bacterium | reverse complement strand
AGCGCGGCCAGGAAATCCTCGTCCAGATCTCCAAGGAGCCTATCTCCACGAAGGGGCCGCGTGTCACCGCCCAGATTTCCATGGCGGGCCGCTTCCTCGTCTTCATGCCGTTCGCCTCGCGCGTTGGCGTCAGCAGGAAAATTGGCGAGCGCGCCGAGCGGCATCGGCTGCGCGATTTGGTCCAGTCGGTGCTGCCGGCCGACTCGGGCGGCGTCATCGTCCGCACCGTGGGCGAGGAGGTCACGAAGGAGACCTTCGAGCGCGAGCTCACGACGCTGATCAATAACTGGAAGCGGATCAAGAAAAAGAAGAACTTCACGCGCGCGCCGTCGCTGCTGCACCGGGAGACGAGTCTCACGCGAGGCATCATCCGCGATCTGTTCAGCACGAAGATCGACGGCCTGACGGTGGACTCGAAGCAGGTCTACAACGAGATCATCGAGTACCTGAAGGGCATCGCGCCCGAGTTAATGGACCGCGTCAAGCTGCACGACGACAAGATGCCACTGTTCGACAAGGCGGGCATCGAGCCCGAAATCCGTGATCTGTTCAAGCGCCGGTGCGATCTTCCCTCAGGTGGTTATCTCATTATCGAGCCGACGGAAGCGCTCACGTCCGTCGACATCAACTCCGGCCGGTACACGGGCAAGAAGGACCCCGAGAAGACCATCCTGCGGACCAACGTCGAGGCCGCGAAGGAAGTCGCTCGACAGCTCCGGCTCCGGGACATCGGCGGCATTATCGTCTGCGACTTCATCGACATGGAGACGAAGGCCAATCGCGAGCGTGTGCTCCAGGAGCTGCGTACGCACCTGAGCCGCGATCGCGCGCGCACGAAGGCGTTCGCGGTGAGTGATCTGGGGCTGATCGAGATGACGCGCCAGCGCGTTCGACAGAGCCATCTGCAGAACCAGACGGAAGCCTGCACCACCTGTTCGGGTACGGGTCGCGTGTTCACGCCCGAGACGATTATCCGGCGCATGGAGCGGTCGGTGAGGAAAATCGTGCTCGAAGGCAAGCGCGATAACCTGGTAGTGCGCCTCCATCCGGAGGTCGCAATGTATGTGCTGGAAAGCGAACCGGAGTTGATGAAGAAACTCGAGAAGGGCGCCGGTTTCTCAGTGGACATGCGCGACGATCCGCTGCTGCGTCCGGATGAGTTCAAGCTCGTGGTGAAGTCAGCGGGCCGGGACGTCACCCAGCAATACGCTGTGGCCTGACGTCGCTTCTCCTCTGCGTCCCTCTGTGTCCTCCGCCGGTTCAAAAGCAACAGCTTCACCGCAGAGGATCGCGGAGGATCGCAGAGGAAGCGCGGAGGAGGTTCGGCGCGGGAGAGTTTGTGTTCGCCATGAGGCGGAGGGGTCCATGACGCGCGATATCGACCGCCGTCATCATGCCTTGGGGATGCCTTGGGGCCGATCGCTGCTTCTTGAGCACAACGCTCGTGCAGTGCGTTGACAGCGGCCAAAGTACCGGCTAACTTACGAGGCTAAGCCCTCTTACGACCCCGTTCAGCATTTTATGCCCTACGCAATCATACGCACCGGCGGCAAGCAGTACCGCGCCGAGCCCGGCAAGACCATTCGGATTCCGAGCCTGGAAGGTGACGAAGGCTCCGAAATCACGTTCAACGACGTCCTCCTCGGCGCCGATGGTGACAAGATCACCTCGGGCGCGCCAACGCTGTCGGGCGCCAAGGTGACCGGCTCCATCGTCCGCCACGGCAAGGGTGACAAGATCGTCGTCTTCAAGATGAAGCGACGGAAGAACTACGCGAAGAAGCAGGGACATCGGCAAAAGTTCACCGAAGTCCGGATCACCGACATCAACCTCGGCTGAGCGCGAGGATACAATGGCACATAAAAAGGGCGTCGGCTCCTCCCGGAACGGCCGCGACAGCAATCCCAAGTTCCGCGGCATCAAGAAGTTTGGCGGCGAGAAAGTGCGCGCCGGCAACATCATCGTCCGACAGTGCGGCACCCGGTGGCACCCGGGACGCAACGTTGGTCTTGGCACCGACTTCACCATCTATGCGCTGATCGACGGCGTCGTGAAGTTCGAGCACAAGAACAAGCTGCGCTACAAGGTGTCGGTCGAGCCGCGCGAAAAGGTGACGGCCGCGTAACTCACTGCACGATCTTTGCACGAAATCGCCTCCGCACCTTGCGGGGGCGATTTGCTTTTTGGAAACGAAACGAAGGGAAGATCGAGCGCGTAAAGTCTTCCTGTCATCCCGCATGAGCGAGCGCAGCGAGCAAGTGTCGCATCTATTGTGCGAGCTCAGTAGCAGGCCATCAACACCGTACGGTAGATCCCGACACTCGCTTCGCTCGTGCGGAATGACATGCTGTTGACGCACCACGCACCACTCTAACCCACCCCACCTTTAGCCGACCCGACCATGGCCATTTGGGAAAAACTCAAAACCGAGCTCGATCGCGCCGGAAAGGCCGCTCAGGGCGCCCTCGATGAGGGCCGGCTGCGCCTCGATGCCCACCGGGCCCGCAAAAGCACCGACAAGGCCGCGCAGGCGTTGGGGTACGCTGTCTTCCGCGCGCGGACGGCCAGTGCCGACGTGACCGGTGACGTCTACTCGGCATTGGCGGCGGATATAGCAGCCCACGAAACCGAAGCGCTGCGCCTCGAGACACTTCTCGCTGAGCTGGAATCTCGCGGAAGGTCACCGAAACTGTAGGCATCGCATCTCTGCCCGTCGGCGTCACGACGGCGAAGGGCTGCGTACGATTCATCGACGTTGAACCCGCGCCCTAAACCCATCGTGAGGAAGAGTGATTTAACGCGGTGCTGGGTGACCTGCGTTACAACGCAATTCCCTCAGGCATCACCGCGAGAGACGCGTACTCAACCACTTGCGGCTTAACGGTTTCGGGCGTTACCCCCGGGGGCACCGCGTCGTCGTTACCAAGTAACGGCACTACGCATCTCGCGTGTATATGGCGATTGGACAGCGAAGCCGCGAACCAACGTCCCTCGCGTGCCGGGTCAGCCCAGCTGGCCTCACCTGCAACGTCCTCCAACACTCCATGAACATGAAAAGTCGTCCGGTCATGCCGCTTATTCTCGGCATCAGCACTGTAATCGTCATCGCCGCTTTTAGTCCTCGTGTGAGCGACGCACAGGGTGCGCCTGCACCACGCAGCCCGAGCGTGGGTGTGCAGCCCCTCGCACCCAAGCCAGCAACCAGCTCCCGGTTTCGTCTCAGGACAGCCGCTGAGGTGGAATACGATGATAACGTGTTCCTCCTGGCCGATACGAAAAAGAATAATCTCGATGTGCCGTCGGCCAGCGCGCAGGCGAGCGGGCGATACACGGACATGAAAAGCGCGAGCGACGTGATCGCTACTCTATCGGCTGCCGCACCGCTTCGCTTTCCCGGCGCCATGGGCCGGTCCATTGATCTGGTGCCCGCTGTGGCCTATCACGCGTACCTGCAGAACGGGCAGCGCAGCCACGTGACGCTCGGTCTCTCGGCCGAGCAGGACCTGCCGCGCGGAAGCCATCTGCGAGTGCGTGCCGGCATGACGCCGAGCTATTTCGCGAAGAACTATCTCTTTGACGCCGTTGATGGCGATGCGAGCGGCACCATTACCAGCGATGAACGACGGTATCGTCCAGGCACCTATCGCGAGACGGACATTTCTGCTGACTACCGTATTCGGCTCGACAAGTCGTCCGGCAAGAGTCCCTTTGGCGCATCGTTGCAGGTGGGTGGCGGCTATTACGGACGGGCGTACAAGGAGCCGTTCAAGGGACGCGATCTGAGCGGACCGACGGCCGGCGTCAAACTCCTCGGCGAGCTGACGCGGCGGGTGGGACTCGATGTGGAGTACGGCTTTGCCTCGCTGAATTCAGATGTCACGTCGCAAGTGATGATCCTCGATGAGCCCGACTTCGGCAGGGATTTCAACGGGAATTCCACCATCACGGAGTCCAACGTCCGTGTCGATGGGCAGGTGGACCGGTCGCGGCGCGAGCACGCCCTCGGCGCCCGCATGAAGTTCGAAGCCACGAAGCGCGTTGACTTCACGCTTGAAGGCGAGCGCCGCTTTCGCTCATACACATCCGAGGAACCGCTCGACGCTGCCAATAACGGGCGTCGCGATACGCGCGACCAGGTCGCCGCCGAGCTCAGCGCGGGGTTGCGCTCGGGGATCCGCCTGATGACGCGCGCCTCATACACTCAACAGAGCCTTAACCGCAGCCAGGATCTCGGCGGCACCGGTGAAGTCGATGACTACTCGCGTATCCAGTTCGCCGCCGGCGTACGGTACACGTTCTAGCGGCTGGCGTGTCGCGTCACGTTCCGTTGACTGAAAGCTCGCGTTGACCATTCCCCCTTTTCCGAGGTGCCCGCAATGAATCTTCTTTTCGCAGTACTCATGACCTTTGGTGCTCACACGGCCCAACCTGCTTCAGCCGTCGCGGTCGATCCGCTGCAGTGTCGCGCGACGGGTGCAGCCAAAACGGTGCGTCGCTGCAGCATTACCATTCCCGCAACGCGGTCAGTGAAGGTGTGCACGGCCAACGACGCGTCGGCAGGGCACTGCCTGAAGCGCGGCAAGAAGCACAAGAGCAGCCATGTTGCATGGATCGTGGCTTCGAAGGGTGCCAAGTGCAAGATCGACACGAAGCGCAGCGACTGGACGAAGACGGTCACCGTGCGCCTCAGCAAGAAGAGTCCGGCCGCGGCCACCTGCGACCTGCATCTCGAGTTGACATGAAGCAGCCCGGCTCACGGTCCCGTCGCGGCATCGCGCCGCGGCGGGTGGTGTTCGCCGGCTATGCGCCGGTTCACTTCGTTTGTTTTCAGTCTATCTACGAGCGGCTGCGGCAAATGCCGGGCGTCGAGGTTTTCCTGTCCGGTGGCCGGGACGCCATCGAAGGGGGGGAGCCGCTGACGGCGGCGAGCCTCTACAAATCGTTCAGGGTTCCGCGCCGGAGTGTCATTGAGCTCGATGCCATGCGCAAACAGACCTTCGACATGGTCTTCTGCGCTCACGTGTCAGGCTATTTCCCGAAGGATGAGAAGGAACGGATTCAGCTCTTTCACGGAGTATCCTTTCGGAACATGGCGGTTCGTCGGGACGTGCTGGTGTACGATCGGTTGTTCCTCACCGGTCCGTACATGCGCCGGCTCTTTACTGACTCCCAGATGCTGCGGGACCGCGATCCCCGCCTGGTGAACATTGGCTTTCCAAAACTCGACCGCCTCGTGGACGGCACGCTGGATCGTCGCAAGATCCTGAACCGGCTGGGCCTGTCGGGCCGCCGGCCCGTCCTGCTTTACGCGCCCACAGGCCAGAAAGACAACTCCCTGGAACACACTGGCATCGCCGCCATCGAGCGATTGCGCGCGACGAAACGCTATGACATTCTGATCAAGCTGCACGATCACCCCCGTGACCGCTCCGTGGACTGGCCGGCGAAACTGAAGCCGCTGCTCGACGATCACACGAAGCTCATCACGGACTTTGACGTGGTGCCCTACATGTTCGTCGCCGATCTGCTGATCAGCGATGCCTCCTCCGTCTCGAGCGAATATTCGCTGCTCGATCGGCCGATGGTCTTCCTCGACGTCCCGCAGCTGATCGGCAACATGCAGAAGAAGGGCGTCGCGATGGACCTCGAGACGTGGGGACGCGAGGGCGGCGTTATCGCCCAGTGGCCCGACGAGAGCGTGGACGCCGTGGCTGACTCGCTTGCGCATCCTGGTCGCCACCGACGTATTCGTCGGGCCATGGCACGTGACCTGTTCTACAATCCGGGACGTGCCACCGACGCCGCCGTACGATGGATCGAGCACAATCTGAAAAATGGGCAGAGCTGATTGAGCGTCACCACCGGCCGCCACCTTGCGGGGCTGGGGCTTCTCTCGCGCCTTCTCCGGCCGTATGCGAGCGGCGCACACCGGGCACTGTCGGGCGGCGCTGCGCTGGGCATTGCTTCAGTGGCGCTTCATGTCGCACGCCCGTGGCCCCTGAAGTGGATGGTCGATCTGGTGGCCGGTCCCGTCCACTCGGCTGTCCCGCGATGGTTACCGGTCGATCCCACGATCGCCGTGTCCCTGCTCGGCGGTCTGTTCGTGGCGATCGCCGCACTTGGTGCGGCCGCCGAGTATGCGCAGACGATGCTGCTGAACGGCGCGGGCAATCGTATCCTGTTTCGATTTCGGACCGCGTTGTTCTCGCATCTTGTGCAGCAGCCACTGTCCTACCATGAAGGCCGCGAGGTAGGCGAGCTGTTGACGCGGGTGGTGTACGACACGTCGCGACTCCGGCGCGGCGTCAACGGTCTGCTGGTGAAGGTCTTTCAATCCATCGCGTTGTTCGTCGCCACCCTGGGTGTGACCTTCTGGCTCGAGCCGGTGCTGGGCCTGGTCCTCGCACTTGCGGGGGTACTCGCGTTTGTCGCCATGCGGCAGCGCGGACGTCGCATCGCCCGCGTCTCCAAGCGACAGCGACGGAAGGAAGGCGCGCTGGCCGCATTGGTGGCCACGGAACTTGCCGGCGTCAGGGAACTGCAGACGTTCGGCAGTGGCACCAGCGCGGTCATTCAGGGCTTCAGCGATCGTAACGACAAGAGCCTGCGTCAGGAACAGAAAGTCCGCCGGCTCGTTGCCGGACTCACCATGCGGGTTGACGTCATCATCGCGCTTGGCGTCGCTGTTGCGCTCGCGCTGGGAGCCAGCGTGGCGATGTCCGGACGGCTGACACCGGGTGATCTCGTCCTCTTTCTGAGTTACGCGCTGGCGCTGCGTCAGCCCTTCATGGACTTCGCGTATCAGACGGCACGGGTCGGCAGAACCTACGCATGTGCCGACAGGCTCGCCCGGATTACCGACCGTGAGGTGGTGGGAGCCGACGTGGCCGGGGCGCTGCAGGTCGACACGTTGCGCGGGGAGGTGCGGTTCGAGGGCGTCTCGATGCGGGCGCCGCAGCGGGTACGCAATGCACGGAAGTGGACGCTCGACGAAGTGACGTTCGAGATCCCACCGTCGCGCCGCGTGGCGATCGTGGGGGGGAACGGCTCCGGCAAGAGCAGCCTGCTCCGTCTGGTGCTGCGACTGGCTGAACCCGAACGAGGCGCCATCGCACTGGATGGACGCGACGTCCGTGAATACGCGGTGATCGCGCTTCGCCGGCGCATGAGCGTTGTCTTTCAGGACGTGATGCTGCCGGCACTCAGCGTTCGCGACGTCATCGCGCTCGGCGAGCACGAAGCCACCGATGAGCGAATACTTCAGGCTGCCGAGCGCGCACAGGCACGCGCGTTCGTGGAACGACTGCCGCAGGGACTCGACACGCCAGTCCGGCGCGGCGGGGAGCTCTTCTCCGGCGGCGAACGCCAGCGCATCGC
>JBKJRV010000085.1:0-4259 GCA_046593115.1 Gemmatimonadaceae bacterium | reverse complement strand
ACGGCGACGGCGAGCGCCAGCGCCTTTCCCACCGTCACCCAGAGTCACTCGTGAGCATGGCGAGTATCGGTGCGTATCTCATTCTTGCCCTTCGCACCATCTATCACGAGCGACTCTGGGTGACGGTGGGAAAGGCGCTGGCGCTCGCCGTCGCCGTCGCGGTCATCCTGCAGTTCTACCGCTTCATTCTGTTCTTTGTCATTCTCTACTCAACCTGACGCCGCGAGGCACCTATGAGAGACAAGCGGTGACCCGCTTGAGCGTTCGACTTTTCGTTACGGGTGGGACGTTCGACAAGGAGTACGACGAGCTCACCGGCAAGCTCAACTTCGAAGGCACGCACCTGCCGGAAATGCTGAGCCGCGGCCGATGCGCCCTCGAGGTCATCGTCGAGACGCTGATGATGGTGGACAGCCTCGACATTACCGACGCGCAGCGCGAACACATCGTGCGGGCGTGCCGCGAATGCTCCGAGCGTTGCATCGTCATTACCCACGGCACCGATACCATGGTCGAGACCGCGCGTGCCCTCGCAGCGGGCGTCGAGGGCAAGACCGTCGTCCTGACGGGCGCGATGATCCCCTACGCATTCGGCAGCTCGGACGGTCTGTTCAATCTCGGGTCTGCGCTATCCTTCGTGCAGGCACTTGCACCAGGTGTCTATATCGCCATGAACGGGCGGAGCTTCCGGTGGGACGATGTCCGCAAGAACCGTGAGGTGGGCATCTTCGAGCCGCTACACGGGTAATCGTCCCCGGAGCAATCCAGAACGATCGGGATCACCGAGACCTGGCTCACGGTTCCCTGGAACAGGTACGACGCCTTCCTCGTTCGTTGGCCTGATGGTTGCCACCGTGACCAGCAGTTCCCGACATGCCGATCGTTTCACACTGGACACTTCCATGAGCGCGCCTACTCACTCGTCTGCTCCGTCACCCACTGCTGATACCAAAACCGAAGTCGCCATCATCGCTGGCGGCTGCTTCTGGGGCATCGAGGACATTCTTCGCAAGGTGCCGGGAGTGCTCGACACCGACGTCGGCTACACCGGCGGGTGGATGGAGAATCCCACCTACGACGACACGCACGACAGCAAGTCGGGACACGCCGAGTCCGTGCGCATCACGTTCGATCCGGCCATCCTGAGTTACGAAACGTTCCTCGAGCAGTGGTTCTTCCGACTCCACGATCCCACAACGCTCAACCGTCAGGGCAACGACAAGGGCACCCAGTATCGCTCGGCGATCTTCTACACGTCGCCGGAACAGCGCGACGTCGCCGAGCGGGTGAAGGCGCGCGTTGACAAGTCCGGGAAGTGGAAGAAGCCTGTCACCACGGAAATCGCGGCCGCCTCGACGTGGTACTCGGGTGAGAAATACCACCAGGACTATCTGCAGAAGAATCCGGGCGGCTATACCTGCCACTGGATGCGCGACTAATTCGGGCGAGCCCGCGCTAAGTCTCTGATCGGGACGTCGGCAGCTTCGCAGCGAGGATCTTTTTTGCCTGATCCGATCGCGCACCGGCGAGCTTGTTCGCCATGGCTTCGTCGGTGATGCCGATGAGCTGTGCCGCAAAGATCGCGGCGTTCGCCGCTCCGGCTTCACCAATGGCAAAGGTGGCCACTGGAATGCCCTTCGGCATCTGCACCATCGAGAGGAGCGAGTCGAGCCCCTGGAGATGCGGCGACGGGATCGGGACAGCGAGCACGGGAAGCGTGGTTTTCGACGCCACGACGCCCGCCAGATGCGCTGCGCCGCCGGCCGCGGCAATAATGCACTTCATCCCTCGGCCTCTCGCCGAGGCCGCGTACTCGAGTGTCTCATCTGGTGTCCGATGCGCCGAGAGGACTCTCGCATCATAGGCGATACCGAACGCGTCGAGCTGGTCGGCGGTGTGCTTCATGATCGGCCAGTCGCTGGCGCTGCCCATGAGGATGCCGACAAGTGGCTGGGTCATTTATGCTCGAATGTGAAGGACGACATGCACCAAGGGCGACAGAACCTTACCGGTTCCATCGCCCTCTGGTAATGGAGGCGCGGGGAGTTGAACCCCGGTCCGAAACTGGATTCACCACAGCGTCTACGTGCGTAGTCCACCGATTGAGGTCTCCATCCGCTGGCCAGTGGACGGCCCACGTCTGGACAAGCCTTCAAAGCATTCGCGCGTTGCCGGAAGGCGCAACAACGCACTAGACCGGATTTGCGATACCTGTCAGGACGCCCCGGACGGGCTTCAAGTCAGGCAGGTGCAGTAACTACTTAAAGTTACGCAGCCAGAGCCAGGTTTGAGTTGGCAATTGTGAAAATACCCGAGAGTTTTACCAGGACCCGAGAATACCTGGGCACGCGGCCACAGCTTCACCAACCCCGTCGAAGCCAGTCGCCCCCGTGCGCGAAAAATAGTCGGTCGCTGCGTGAAAGTCAACCGCGGGCTTGCTCACGACAAAGATATGATAGATACGTCTAAGTTATTTTGCGGCTTGCAGTTACAGGGGCAACCCTCACGCAGTTTCTACCATCCGCTTTGGCCTGGTACAACGCCTTGTCCGCCGCAGGGAAAAACCCGTCGCGTTGGGCCGCACTTTCGGGGTAACTCGCGATACCGAATGACGCGGTCACCTTGATCTCGACACGTCCAAACCGCACCGGCCGCGCCTCGAGCGCCGATCGCAGCCGCTCCGCCAGACCAATGGCGCCAGCCGAATCGGTATGCGGCAGCAGCACCGCCAGCTCTTCCCCTCCGTAGCGCGCGCAGACGTCCACCGCACGAGCGGTTTCAATGAACACGCCCGCCACGTGACGAAGGACCGCATCGCCGGCGTCATGGCCATGGGTGTCATTGACGCGTTTGAAAAAGTCGAGATCCGCCACGAGCAGCGAAGACGAGCCCCCCCACCGGTCGGTCTCCATCACCACGCGCTCGAGCGCTTCGTCGAAGTGCCGGCGATTGAACAGCCCGGTGAGCTGATCGGTCCGCGCCCGATGGCTCGCCTCCTCCATTTTCCACGAGATCTGCAAGGACGTCGACGCGACCGCCGCCAGGAGGCTCACGTGTCGCACTTCCGCCATGACGACATCACCCGCCAGGTCCCCTTCGATCACCACCGCACCGATGACCTCTTCGTCCCGCTTGAGCGGCACGATCCCAATGGATCCCAGTTCGCGTTTCGGCTCGTCATTCCCATACACCTGCGCCTTCTGCGATCGGGTGCGGAGATCCTCCTTTACCATGGGCATGCCGTTCGTGCACATCTGCCCGACGAGTGATCCCTGGGTGACCCTGAATCCCGCGGCAACCGGATGACCTGTGGACACACTCTCGACGCGTCCCTCCATGGCGCTTGGATCCCAACTGATGAGCGCCGCTCGCGAGGCACTCGTGACTTCCAGTGCCGTCTCGCAGATAGTGGGTCCGAGCGATTCCGAGGAGCTGTGAGACTGTATCTTGTATGCCGCACGCAGCAGGGCCTGCGAGTGCTGCCGCTGCCGCTGGAACTCGACCCGTACATCGAGGAGCTCGACCAGCAGCGCGAGGTGGTTCGCGCTTCGCTCCATCCACTTCTTCGCTGACTCGGCCGTTTGCCCCGTTGCCTTGCACCGAACGAAGCACAGTACCCCATACAGCAGGGTCCCCGTGCCGACCGGACCCGCGACGAGATCTGCCGGGTCCCGCCCATCCGTCACAATCAACCGGGCGTCGGCCGCCCAATGGATGGTGGCACGCTGCGACTCGGTAAACTCCGGGGGCTCGGTGAAATCACTGCTCCACGCTACGGGCTCGAGCGGATTCCCCACCGCGTCGGCGCGCCAGTAGATGACGTCCTCGAAGCACGTGGAGTCGCGCACGATACGGAGGTAGGCCCGCACAGCACTGTCCTGCCGCTCGCGTCGCACCGTCTCGAGCGATTGCTGCGTCCCCAGACGGAGATCAGATGGAATCACGTCCACGGTCGACGGGGTGATCCGACGCGACATGGAGTCCATCGAATCTCGGCGAAGGTCGATACCCGGGCGCATACGGTCGGCGGGCCGAAGCGCGATTGCGGAGCACAGGACCGTCATAACACCGCCAAAGACCGCGGTGCGCAAACTCCCCGCGCCAAGGTACAGAACGACCGCACAAACCAATCCGGATGACAGGATGATCACACCGGAACGGCCGCTCAGATTCCCTCTCACGACCGCGCCTCACTCATGCGTAATGCGCGAAGCCGCCACCGCAGCGCCGAAGCCGTTGTCGATGTTGACCACGGTCAC
>JBKJRV010000285.1:0-8285 GCA_046593115.1 Gemmatimonadaceae bacterium | reverse complement strand
CTGCGACACGCCGGCGCGTGCGGAATCAGCGCGCACCGCCGACTGGGTAATCCATCCGGCACGACTGACGAGCACCCACTCCCCGCGTCGCTCCACGAGTGTAAGTCCCATGCCCTGACGCAATGATGCGGTGGACTGCGAACCGGCCAGCGCAGCAGTCCGCAGCTCAACCACCGCGTCCTTAATGGTGAGGGGGAAGGAATCGCGCGCCGGGCCAAGCGCGCGCGACGCGACATATCCCTGTACGGTGATCTGCACGAACCCCGATCGGGCAGGACCCAGCGTTACCGTCGCTCCCGTCTTGAGCGTGGCGAGCATGCGACCGCCGGGTGCGTGCAGGAGATTCGCCGGCGCAGTCAAGGTCACCCGCTGCGCCCCAAGTGGCGCGGCGGCGAGCAGGAAACAACAGAGGAGAGACGTTCGCATTCGCTGGAAGGGGCCCATGACGGCGGGTACATTGACGGCGGTCCGAGTATATCACTGTACCCACTACCCGCAAAGATGCCCCTGACACGCAAGCGACCCGTTGTTCTCGTGGTGCTCGACGGATGGGGGTATCGCGCCGAGTCCGAAGGCAACGCCGTGGCCCTCGCGCGCACGCCTACCTGGGACCACCTCTGGTCCTCGCCTTCACGGACGCTGCTCGAGGCGTCGGGGCTTCGCGTGGGCCTCCCGCCCGGACAAATGGGCAACAGCGAAGTCGGTCACCTGAATCTTGGTGCCGGTCGCGTCGTCATGCAGGATCTGGTGCGCATCTCCGAGTCCATCCGCACCGGCGAATTCTTTCGCAATCAGGCGTTCCTCGGCGCGTGCGATTCCGTGAAGCGCAATCGCGGGACGCTGCATCTCATTGGGCTGGTGGGTTGTGGCGGTGTCCACGGACTCGATCGCCATCTCTTCGCGCTCATCGACCTCGCGGAGCGCGCGGGGATCGACCGCGTCGCCATTCACGCGCTTATGGATGGTCGGGACACCCTTCCCACTTCGGGCCTTGGCTACCTGGAAGAGCTGGTGTCGCACGCGCGAGGGCGCGCACGAATCGCGAGCATCGGCGGCCGTTACTATGGCATGGACCGCGACAAGCGCTGGCCCCGCACGGAGCTCTGGTACAACAGTGCGGTACGCGGCGTGGGCCCGCACACGTCCGATCCGGTTGCATACGTCCGCCAGGGGTACGAGCGCGGCGAGACTGACGAATTTCTCATCCCTGCCTTCGTGGGTGATGCCGGCGCTCCGGTGGCGCCCATCCGCGATGGCGACTCGATCATCTGCTTCAACTATCGCTCGGACCGCATGCGGCAGATCGTGCGGACGCTGACGGATGCCGCTTTCGCCGGGTTTCCTGTGCCGGATCGGCCGAGCGTCGCGGTGACGACCATGACGTCGTACGATCCGACGTTCACACTGCCGGTTGCCTTTGCGCCCCAGTCCATGGCCCGCATTGTCGGTGAGACGCTTTCGGGGCATGGACTCACGATGCTCCGAACCGCGGAGACCGAGAAGTACGCGCATGTGACCTACTTCTTCAACGGCGGCATCGAGATTCCGTACCCGGGAGAGGAACGCATCCTCGTACCGAGCCAGAAGGTGCCGACCTACGACCTCATGCCGGAGATGAGCGCGAAGGGCGTCACTGAAGTCCTGGTGAAAGGCATCCGTGACGGCGCGCACGACTTCATCCTCTGCAACTACGCGAATGGCGACATGGTGGGGCACAGCGGATCGCTTCCGGCGACGATCCGTGCCTGCGAGGTGGTGGACGAGTCGCTCACCGCGGTGGTAGCCGCGGCGCAGGCGGCCGGTGCGCGCCTTCTCGTGACCGCGGATCACGGGAATTGCGAGCTCATGATCGATCCGGCGTCCGGCGGTCCTCACACGGCGCACACTACCAACCCGGTGCCACTCGTGGTGCTCGACCCCGGCGGAGATCATCCGTTGCGCAGCGGGGGGGCACTGGGTGATGTCGGCCCGACGATTCTCTCCATGCTGGGCATCGAGCAACCACCTGAGATGACGGGGGTAGACCTACGCCTGATGTCGCCACCCGTCCACACGTGAGAGGCATGGGGTGTAGATTCCGGCGACGCAACAACCAACCCGCAAGAGCGTGAACGTGACCTTTCGTGCCACTCTGATCGCGATGTCGTTCATTGCCGCCGTGCCCGTGCTGGGCCAGGTCGGCCACGAGCCATCGAAAAGCCCCTACCAGGATCTCGAGTTCCGGCAGGAGCTGTCCGCCTACACCGGCTACTACATCGCGGGCAAGGATGCCGCCGGTGTGGCCCCGCGCAGCGGACCACTCATCGGCGGGCGATATGAAGTGCGCGTCGGCGGGCCGGCATATTTCACGGCGCGCGTTGCGCGCGTGTTCTCGGAGCGAAGGATCGCGAATCCCACCCAGCCGGCGGCCACCCGCTTTTCGGACGTCACGGCCTGGCCGCTCTATCTGACCGATGCCAGCCTTACGCTGAACCTCACGGGACAGAAGAGCATCCGGCAATTCATTCCGATCCTGAATCTGGGATTCGGTCTCGCCTCGGATTTCAGGAAGGCTGATGTCGGTGGTTATCGGTTCGGCACCACGTTTGCATTTTCCTTGGGAGGCGGCGTGCGCTGGACTCCGGGAGGACCATTCCAGCTGCGTGCCGACCTCGGGGACCATATCTACCAGATTTCGTACCCGACTTCGTACTATATCCGCGCCAGCGACAGCACGCGGGTGTTGCCGAACACGCAGTCGAAGAGCATCTGGAAGCACAACGCGACACTGACCGTCGGAGCATCGTACCTCTTTTTCCGGTAGCGCGATCCACGCGCCGGCGAGGTCGGGCCCCGGCGCAACTACCGGGAGCGACGGTATGGCCCGCGACTTCGAAGACCTCCACGACCTCGAGAACCTCAGTGATTCCGAGCTTCGTGATCTGGCGCGTCAGCACCTGGCTGACAGCAGGGCGCTCGACGTCGCGGACGTCACCGTAACGGCGTTCGAGGGCGCGGTGCACCTCGCCGGACGTGTAGGAACCGACCAGGAGCTGCGGATCGCGGAACGTCTCCTGACCGACGGTCTCGGGATCCAGCGCGTCGTGAACGAGCTGGTCGTGGATACCAACCGGCGTGCGGAGAGCCCGGAAGCAATCGACGAGCACCTGGTCGATGAGGCGGAGGTGGAAGGACTGCTCCTCGGCGATAGAGCACTGTCCATCTCTCCAGAGGCCGAGCATCTCGCCGACCTCGAGTCGGATGACTTGGGTACCCACGATATGGGACGTGCGATCGCGGACGGAACGCCCTGGATCCCACCCGACGGGCCCACTCCCGAAGGATTCAGCGAAGGCGATGCGGACGCCGGCGAGTCTTCGGCGCGCTGACTCCGAATGGGGCGAACCACACTCACACGTCAGGTCACCTTCGCTGCCGCTCACCGATATCGCAGGCCGGATTGGAGTGAGGCGGAGAACCGCCGCATCTTCGGAGCGTGCGCCAACCCCAGCTACCATGGCCACAGCTATCTCTGTGAGGTCACCGTCACCGGGCGGGTAGATCCCATCACCGGATTCGCGGTGGATCTGAGCCTTCTGGACCGCGCGCTGGCCAGCGAGGTGGTGGAGCGCTTCGACCACCGCAACATCAATGTAGACGTTCCAGAGTTTGCAGACGGTCTGCTGGTTCCCACTGGTGAGAATCTCGCGCGGTTCATCGCAGAACGGGTGCAGGTCGCCCTTGGGGATGATTGCCAGGTCGTTCGTGTGAGGGTGGCGGAAGACGCGACCCTCAGCGCCACCTACGAGCTCGTCGACGCCGACTGAGCTTCCACGCCCGGCGTTGACACCCGCCGGGCTCGGTTCCATGTTCGCTCGACATGTGACCGAGGTATCGCGGTTCGATGGTGAGAGACGACGAAGTCTTTGCGGTGGACAACGAGCGCTATCACTGGCGCGATGTCGTCCTCGCGGCGGAGCGGTGGAGCGACTGGAGCGCCATGGAACGGCAGGCCCGAGAGGGCTCGGCGGCCGACACCCACGCCGCGACGATCGGGGCATCGCTCGCTCCGGAGGCGCTGGATGACGCCGGGCGTGAGTTTCGTTACGATCGCGACCTGATCACCGCACAGAGCATGGAGGAGTGGCTGGACCGGTGGCACCTCACGGTGCGTGACTGGACAGCCTATCTCACTCGCGTCCTCTACCGCGCGAAGTTCGCAGGCGAGCTGGACCAGCTCGTGTCTCGCTACCCACTGGCCGCCGATCAGGTCGAGACGCTCACACTGGTTGAAGCCATTTGCTCAGGGGCCCTCGGGAAGTGGAAGCGCAAGCTCGCCGCCCGGGCCGCGGTGCATGCCACTGCGGGCGCCGACGCCAGCGGTGTGAACGAGAGCGGCAGGGTCTCCGCACAGCGGCCGTCGGTCGGAGCGCCACTGCTTGCCCTGCTCGGCGGAGATGCTGATTCGGTTGCCGGGAGCCTCGGCCGGATTGAACGGATCGAGGCGTCGTTCCGACAGTACCGATCGACGCAGCTGACAGAGCGTGTACTTCGCGAATATGTGGGGGCGCGACAGCTGGACTGGATGCGCTTCGATTGCCGCGTCATGGCATTCCCTGACGAGGGGATGGCGGCTGAGGCCGCACTGCTTTTGACCGAGGACGACGAGGGATTCACGGGAGTGTACAGCGCCGCGCACGCCGAGCCGCGCGCCGCACACTTTTTCCTCGACGATATTGGCGAGGCCCAGCGCGATCGCTTCATCGGTGCACGGGCAGGAGACCTCGTCGGTCCGTTGCGGGTGAAGGACGAATACGTGCTGTACCTGGTACTGGAAAAAATCCTTCCTGCGGTTGGAGACCCCGTCGTGCGGAAGCGAGCGGAGGACGGTGTGCTGCAGATGTTGCTCGACCGCCAGGTTTCCAGCCGCGTCCGCTGGCACAAGGCCGTGACGGCATGACGGACACGCCGTCGACAACTGATGGACGCGATGGCACCGCCACGAACGGTGCGTCCCGGCTGACGCCGGAAGTGCGCGCTTTGCTCCTGGAACTTCCGATCCTGCGCTACCTGCCCGCCGATGCGCGGGAGCAGGTATTGGAGCACTTCGGTGCCGAGAGCTACAGCTTCGGCGCCTCGATCGTGCGCGAGGGCGAGAGTGCCGACGCGTTGTACGTGCTCGTGTCGGGCCGGGCGCGTGTGGTGAAGAACGCCTCGCGCGATGGCACGAGCAACGGCGAAATATCGCTCGGCCTCCTCAAGCCAGGCGACACCTTCGGCGAGATCGGATTGCTCACCCACGCGACGCGCTCCGTCACGGTGCGGGCGAGCGGAGATGTGCAGGTCGAGCGCCTGGACCGGGAAGTGTTCGACTCGCTGCTGGCGCAGCGACCGGAGTTGCGGCAGTACTTCGAGCTGCAGGTCCTGCATCGCCAGCTCAATAACTTCTTCAAGGAGTTCACGGCGTTCGCGAAGCTTCCGCCGAAAGCCCTTCACGATCTGCTCGAGGATCTGGAACGGGTCACGGTGAAGCCGGGCGAGATGCTCATTCGAGAAGGCGACGCGCCGGGGCCGATGTACATCGTCGAAGAGGGGCGCCTTCGCGTCTTCAATGAAGATGAGGGGCGGCGTCGGTATCTGTCCTATCTCCGGCGCGGGGATTTCTTCGGCGAGCTGTCGGTGTTCAGGAATGAGCCCAGGGCCGCCAGCGTGGAGGCCGTGTCCGACTGCACACTCCTGGCGCTCAAGCAGGAAACGTTTGCCGGGTTGCTCAACACATATCCGGAGTTCCGCGCACGCATCGAAGAACGCATTGCACAGTACGACTACAAGAAAATCGCCCGGGTCCCGCTCGACTTCGCGGACGAGACGCTGCCGGCCGAGCTCCGTGCGCTCGAGAAGGTCGGCGCCGATCAGCTGGATTCGCGGAAGGCTCGGGCGTCGATCAGCATGGCGCAAGTTGCGCAGGAGCCGCCGCGTACGAGTGGGCAGCAGGCCGGTGCTGACCGTCCCACTGCCGAATCCGCTGGTACCGCACCGCGCACGAGTGAGCCGAAACGCCGCGCCGGACATGAGCCCGTCACCAATCCAGCCGCACGAGCGATAGCGGAGGCCGCAGGGCCGTTTGCGTCGGACGATGGGTACTTCATCAAAAGCGGCAAGCGCATCCGCAACCTGCCGCTGGTCCGGCAGATCGATGAGATGGACTGCGGGGCCGCGTGCCTGGCGATGGTGTGCCGGCACTATGGCCGCGCGGTCAGCCTCGCGCGCATCCGCCAGCTCGTCCACACGAGTCTCGACGGCACCAGCCTGCGAGCGATCGTGCATGCAGCCTCCGAGCTGGGACTGGCAGCTCGCTCGGTGAAAGCGTCACCGAAGGACTTCGAGCAGATGCCGCTTCCCGCCATTCTCCACTGGGAGGGAAATCACTGGGTGGTCATGTACGACCTGAACGCCACCCACGCCCGGATCATGGACCCCGGCCTCGGCGCGGTGAAGGTCACGCGGGATGAGCTGCTGAAGAAATGGACCGGCTACGCGGCGCTGTTCGATTACACGGAAGAGTTCGAGCAGGCACCCGTGAGCAAGCCCGGGCTTGCGTGGCTGTTCCCGTTCTTCAGGCCGTTTGCGCCGCTCATGCTGAAGGCGCTCGCGCTCGCCGGTATCGTGAGCGGCCTGCAAATGGTGCTGCCGGTATTCACGCAGATCATCATCGATCGCGTGGTCGTGGAACAGGATCGCGAGCTCCTGCGACTGTTGATTTTCGGAATGTTCACGGTACTGCTCTTCATGACGACCGCGACGCTCGTGCAGCGCTACCTCATGAGCTTTGCTGCGGTGCGCATCGATGCAGCGACACTGGACCACCTGACCCGGCGTCTGCTCGCGCTGCCGATGAGCTACTTCGCCACGCGACGCACCGGCGACATTCAGCGCCGGCTCGATGGCATGCGACAGGTGCGCGAGTTCCTGGTGCAGCAGGGTGTCATGGGGCTATCGGCTGGGGTGCAGTTGCTGGCGACGCTGGCGATGATGGCCATTTATAGTCCGTCGCTGACGCTCGTCTTTCTGGCGACCACTCCGCTGTACGGCGGTCTCATGTACGCGTCGTCGCGATATCTTCGTCCGCTGCTCGACAAGCTCGAGGAATCATACGGCAGCTACCGGTCGCATCAGATCGACGCGATCAAGGGCATCGAGACGGTCAAGGCGATGGGGGCTGAAGGAACGTTTCGCGAACTCATGCTGGCCCAGTTCACCTCCGTATCGCGGCGACGATTCAAGGCGGATTTCACCTCGATGTCCCGCGATGGCGCCGTCCAGATGGTCACGTTTCTCTCGATCGTCCTGTTCCTCTGGGTCGGCGCCCGGCAGGTCATGGACGGAAAGCTGACCATAGGAGCCCTGGTGGCGTTCAACTCGCTGGTCGCGCTCGCCAATGGGCCGATCGCCGTGCTGTTGCGCATGTGGGACGGACTGCAGGTCGCGCAATTGCTGCTCGACCGGCTCAACGACGTGTTCGAGCCCGAGCCTGAACAGGGCACCGACCGCTCGCGGCTCCTCCCCGTGCGCAGCCTCGAAGGCCGCGTCAGCTTCAAGAACATGGGCTTCCGGTACGGCGGGCCGGAATCACCGCCGATTCTCGACGGCATCACCCTCGAAGTGCCGGCCGGCAAGATGGTCGCGATCATTGGGCGCAGCGGTTCCGGCAAGACCACACTCATCAAGTGTCTCGCGGGACTGCTGGAACCGAGCGAGGGGTCGATCAGCTACGATGGCGTGGAGCTGAAGGCGCTGAACTATCGCGACCTGCGACGACATGTCGGGTTTGTGCTGCAGGAGAACTATCTCTTCAACGACACCATCGCCCGCAACATTGCCTTCGGTGACGCCGAGCCGAACATGGATGCGGTCATCTGGGCGTCACGGGTTGCGAACGCGCACGAGTTTGTCGAACGACTGCCGCTGGGTTACGAGACAATGGTCGGCGAATCCGGGCTGGCCATCTCGGGGGGACAACGGCAACGAGTTGCCATTGCGCGCGCGGTCTACCGGCAGCCGCCGATTCTCGTGTTTGATGAGGCGACGAGTGCGCTCGACACCGAGAGCGAACGCGCGGTGAAGGACAACCTGGGCCAGCTGCTCGCCGGACGCACCTCGTTCGTGATCGCCCACCGCTTGAGTACCGTGCGCGATGCGGACGTCATCATCGTGCTCGAGAAGGGCCGGCTCGTCGAGCAGGGCACACACGACGAGCTGATGAAGCACCAGGGGCTGTACTACTATCTCGTCAGCCAGCAGTTGGG
>JBKJRV010000250.1:0-2797 GCA_046593115.1 Gemmatimonadaceae bacterium | reverse complement strand
GTTGCCCGCCGGAGCGAAGCGTCTTCCATATAGAACGAGGTCGGTAACGCGTTCCTGGCCCACCTCGGCCGACCTTGGCGAGATGGAATCGACAGTCGGCCGTTCCGCCTGGCCTGCCTTCTCATTGGCCGGCCAGCCCTGTGCGCGCGTCTCGCCCATCAGGGACGCGCCGCCCGGCGTGCTTGCCTCGCTGACGACGAGGGCGATTCTGCCCAGCGCCTTGCTCCTTGCCGGCTTGAACATCACGGACGCCAACTGGCCGCTGGAGAAGCCGCCGGGAGATGCGCCGGCGAGACGGATCGTGCCGGCAACGCGCGAGTTGGCGACCTGCATGTCGCCCGATACATCGACCCGCATGACGCGCATTCGCGTCGAATCGAAGGTAATCGTCGCCATATAACTGCCAATTCCTCTCGCGCTCGCGGCGAGACAGACGCGGGCAACGACAAAGGTGTCACGAGCTCCGGACGCAACCGGCTCGATGAAGAATCTCGTTTCGGTCGCAGCGACCCGCCTGGCGCACGCCTGGCCGCGCGCGACCCCAGGCGCCACGAGCAGACACCAGACCACGGCGATGGCCGATGACCTCCTCATCGACGCACCAGGCCGCGATCGAGCACCAACCTCGACGACCGCGTCACCGTCTGCATCTGACTGCTGAACTGGCCGTCATTCAGCTCGTCGATGCGAAGCATCAGCGACTCCAGTCCCGCCGGATCATCGACGCGAAAGCGCAGCGTGAAAAGCCTGCCGTCGCTGGAAGATTCGGACGATGCACCGACGACGATCACTTCGCCGCGCGTCGGGTTGACCACGCGAAACATTCCCGGAAGCGTGACTTCACCGACGTAGGTCAGGCGCGTCGTGTCGTACGCCAGTCGGACGCGATAGGAGCCGAGCGAAATCGTGTCGCCCACGCCGAGCGTTCCCGCGACCAGTACCGTGGCGCCTGGCTCCGGTCCCAGGTCGGACACACTGAGGTAGGCGACGCGCTGCGGCTGCGCCTCCGGCGGAACCGCGCTCGCCGAATCGGGCGCCGCAAGGCGATCGCCACGTTCGCATCCCATACTCATTGCGCACGTGATGACGAAAGCGAGAAAGCGCGCGCGTTTCATCGGATCCTCAACGGATAAGTGCCACTGACCGTGACCGGCACGAGGTCGGTGAAGGTTCCGGCCGCCGAAAGATCGATCACAGTCACCGCAAGCGATCCTGTTTTTCCAACGGTGGCCGATGCCTTGAACGTCAGCTTACGCACCTCGACCGCGCCCGAAACGCCATCGCTACTCGCCATCGCGACGGTCAGGGCGCCGGTCGCCGCAGACGTGGTGTTGACGACCGTGAGCGCGCTCGTGCTCCCCACCTCGTCGCTCACAAACGACAGCAGCGTCGGGTCCCATCCGAGATTCAGGGTGGCCGCGCCGAGAATCGCACCCCCCGATCGCATGTCGACGATCAGGGAGACGGTGAATGTCGTGTCCGATTTCAGATCGAAGCGCGGCATGTTCATGCGAACCACCGGCGCGCCGATGTTTCCGACGATGACGAGCGCCGAATCTCGGGCCGCCTGGTTGTCGACCGACGTCGCGATCAGAAACGTCTGGCCGGTCCGGGATCCGGTTACGGAGTTCGCGCCGGCGCTGGCGACCACCGGGTTCCGCGTCGAGAGCGAAATGGCGGCGCCGGGAACGGTGGCGCCTGACGGATCCGTGGCAATGATCGATGGCGTCGTCGTTCCCGTGGAGTCCACAACGATCACATGCTCGGCGATGCGAACAGCAGTGATTGCTCGCGTGGACACGGTCGAAAACGTGACGGACCGCGAACCCTCCTGCGTTGCAGCAGTCGCCGTGTTAGACACGTCGAAGCTCGGCCCGAGTGTCCAACGCGCCGCGGCGCGTCCATCGGCGAGGGTTAGCCGGCTGGCTGGCGAGACGGTGCCTCCCCCCGCGGTCACAGCAAACAGAATCGTTTGTCCGCTGACGGGATTCCCGAATTGATCGGCGGCCCGCACTGCGATCGAATCGATATTGCCTCCCGCTGGAGCCGATGTCGGATCGGGTCCGAGCTTCGTGAGCGTCGCGATCGGGCCGGCCGTTGCCAATGCGCTGAACGTCACTGGCGATCCTGGAACCCCACTCGCCGTCGCGACCAGCATGTTCGATCCGAGGGCGGTTCCGAGGGTCCATCCCCCGAGCGTCGCCGTTCCCGTCTTATCCGTCATGACGGAAGGGTTTTCGAGAGAGCCTCCACCGCCGGAAATCGAGAAGGTCACCTGAATTCCCGGAACTCCTCGGCCATCGGCGTCGAGGATCACGACGGCGGGATCTACTGCGACTCCGCTCCCGGCGGCCGCGCTTTGAACGTCACCTAGCTTCGTGATCGTGGCGGGCGGCCCGAACTTCGGCCCGCGATCGCAGCCGGCCTGAGCCATGCTGGTGAACCCTATCGCCACGGCGACACAGATACGAAGCGGATTCACCGACCACCACGAAAGGGAAAGAGAGGCGCGGGCGAGAATCGAACTCGCGAATAGCGGTTTTGCAGACCGCTGCCTTACCACTTGGCTACCGCGCCGAAAGCCTGCCCTGTTGAGCAAGGCGAGGATGTGCTCAAGTTATTGTTGCGTAAGCATCTTCTCAAGCAGACGGACCTATTCATTTGCTCGCGGCCCGCGTCTTGAACGGGATTTAACTGGATGGACGATTCAGAACGGAGAAATTCTCACCCCTCAGCCACCAGGGGACGCACCCGCGTTCTCTGGAATTTTGCCTTTCGCTCGGTCCGGTGGGTGGCC
>JBKJRV010000206.1:0-5206 GCA_046593115.1 Gemmatimonadaceae bacterium | reverse complement strand
ATTCGGCGCAGAGCTCGTCGCAAGGTTCGGCTCAGCGCTCATGTGTCAGCACGTCGCTGAAAGGCGCCAAACAGGACGATGGCGACGCCTGCGATGCCGCCGATGGAGTCCGCCACCCAGTCATCCACCGCGGGGGAACGGCCGGGGATGAAGTACTGATGGACCTCGTCAATCGCGCCGAACAGACTGATGCCCGCGATCAACGCGAGCAGCGTCGCCATGTCGCGCCGCCGCAGCCTGGCCGCGCGAGCGCACAGAACTCCAAGGATGGCGTAGACGGCAAAGTGCAGGACCTTGTCGCTGTTCTGCGGAACGTCGAGTCTGGGATTTGGAATGGATGTGAGGAACAGAATGGCGAGTGACCAGACAGCTGCTGGCGCCCAGGGCAATAATCTCAGATGCGCTCCAGCGGGTAAGTTGGTCAGGGAAGGAATTTAACCCGATACGACGGGTGTTGGTAGCCGTTCGGCTTGACCGCCCCGTCGGCGCCCTCTAAGCTCAACTTCATGCAGTACATGAGGTTTATCGCCCTTTCCGTCGCCCTCTGCGGGAGCTCCGCTCGAGCGCAGCGCGTCCCCGCGCGCGAGCTCCTCGAGTTTCCAATCGGGACGTTGGGGGCGCCGGGAGTTCTGGCACGGCAGGCAGCGCACGGCGTATGGAACCCCGCCAACATCGCCCAACTGCGCAGTACCAGAGTGCAGGTGAGTGCGGCGACACTGAATGCGCCCGCCGATCAGGGCGTGTCGGCCCAGCTGCTGTCGGTGGCCTTGCCCATCGCGAGCCGCACGACCGTTGGCGCGACCGTGCTGCGCGCCGCCGTCAGCGACATTCTCCACACCGACACCGACCCACAGTCGCTCGGATCGGAGATTCCTTACAACACCACGGTGCTGTCCGCGACGGTCGCCCGTCGCACCGGGCACCTCACTGCGGGACTCGCGACGCGCTTTCGCACGGGCAAGCTTGATGGAACCAGCGCCCACGCCCTCGGCGTTGATGGAGGACTCGTCGTCTCCGACTTGGGAGCGCGTCGTGGCCGCGTGGGCGCCTCCACTTTTCTCTGGGGTCCGGGTAGCGAGCAGAAGCAGGCCCGATACAGCGCTGGCGCCGATCTCGATATCTGGGCGCGTGATACGCTCCACGCCGCACGCGGAGGCTATGCGTTCTCGGCCACGCAGGGACGCACACAGGAGCACTACTTTTTCGCATCATCGCGGCTCAGGGTCGTCGAGCTGTTCGGCGGTATTGCGCGCGAGGTCGCCTTCAATCACAGCAATGCACACGTGCGACTGGGCATTGGACTGCACTACGCGCGCTACACCGTTGGCGTCGGTCGCGAAGACAGCGGCGCGGGCCTCGGCTCCACGTATCAGTTCATGCTCACGTCGGTCTTCCAGTGACTGATATCATCAACCTGCTCAACCTGACCCCGGACGAAGCGCAGCGTCGGCTTCGCGCCGCCGCTGTCGAGATGGGGGAGTCCGCCTATCGCGGCTCGCAGGTGGTGCGACACCTGTGGCAGAACCCGGCGGCTGGATTCGCGGCCATGAGCGATCTGCCGCGGGCGTTTCGCGAGCAGTTGGCGTTGCGCTTCAGCATGCCGCGACTCTCACTCGACACTCGTCAAACGTCACGCGACGGCACGGAGAAGTTTCTTTTTCGGCTGGCGGACGGCGAGGCCATCGAGGCCGTCGCGATTCCCGATGGCGCCCGAATGACGCTGTGTGTCTCGTCTCAGGCTGGCTGCGCGCTCCGCTGTGCATTCTGCGCCACCGGCGCGATGGGCTTCTCGCGCAATCTCGAGCCGTTCGAGATTGCCGGACAGGTGAGGGAAATGTTGCTGCTCGATCCGCCCATTCGCATTACGAACATCGTGTTCATGGGCATGGGCGAACCAATGATGAACTGGAAGGCGGTCGACCCGGTGCTGACTATCCTCAACGACCCGAAGGGACTGGGTATTGGCGCGCGGCACATCACTATTTCCACTGTTGGCGTCCTGCCCGGTATCGTCGCGCTGGGGCGGCGCGAGGAGCAGTTCCGCCTCGCCATCTCCATTCATGCGCCCACCGATGAGCTGCGGCGCGAGCTCATGCCCATCAACACCAAGTATCCACTCTCACAGGTTATTGCGGCCGCGAAGGTGTTCGATCGGCGCGTCACGTTCGAGTACGTGATGCTCGGCGGTATTAACGACGACGAGCTCCACGCCCTCCAGCTCGCGCGCCTGGCGCGAGAATGCAAGGCGTTCGTGAATCTGATTCCGCTGCATCCGGGTGGGTCGCAGGGTTTCACCCCAACGCCGGGACCGCGGATCGCCGCGTTTGCGCGCGAGCTGCGCGACGAGGGGATCGAGGTCGCCGTCCGAAAGAGTCGCGGCATCGACATCGCTGCCGCCTGTGGCCAGCTACGGGTAGAACGGCTCGGCAGGGGGACGCCAGCTCGTTCCGAGCAGGACAGTGACATCCAGGTAGCGTGAGCTGTCCGGGCGGGCCTCGACTCGGGCATTGCCAAGGGAGCGCGCGACGAGGGTCGCCCATTCGGGATGATTGGAGCGGTCGAGCACCAGGGTGCTGTCCAGCGCTTCGCCCGACGTGCCGGTAGCGACGACGTCGAAGCCCCGATCGCGCAGATATGCGGTGGCCCGGCGCGCCAGCCCTCTCGTCTTCGTCGCATTGAGGACCTCAACGCGGATACGAGTGCCGTCCGGCGCGCGAACGGAGCGGCCTGGTAGCCCGCCCACGCCATCTGCCCAGCGCGCGCGCATTGCGACAACAGCGATGGCCATCACCACCAGCGTCGCGACCACCGCGATGCCAATGCGACGTCGGGTCACCGTACTCCGTTCCACATTTCCACCGTCTCGGGGAACAGCGCCTTCCCTTCTCGCACCGTCCACTCGATGCGCATGCGGACCACCTGGCGGAAGGTAGACTCGAAATCACCGGGGACGTGACGCCGCAGATACTCGCGATCCGCCATGGCAAAGTTCCGGCCCGGTTCGAGGAAGTCGGCCATGTACAGCGCGCGTCCGGTGCGCTCGAAGGTGGCATGCCCGACCGTGTGGTACGCGATGGCCTGCAACAGCTCGTCACGACGCTCCCCGTCGGCACGCAGCATTTCCGCCGCCGCCGGGCCGTGGAGCATGCCCGCCAGCGCCGTTTTCTTCCCCGACAGCCGGCGGAGCGTCGGCTCATCTGCATCGCGCAACGCATCGTGCAGGCGACCGGCATCGCGCCACAGCTCCGTTTCCTCGGCGCTCAGCCGCAGTGCAACCGCCCATTCAACCAGCAGTGCCGTGACGCGCTCGATGTGCGCCCTGCGCTTGTCACTGACCTGAGACCACGATGGGAGCTCAACCGACGCCTGCTGTGTCATGAGCGCCTGCTTTCCCCAGCGACGGCGGATGCAGCGGCACTCCCGGACCACCACTGTTCGCCGGCGCCGAGTACCGAATTGTCGAGCAGTCTGGTGGGTCCAACTCTGGCGGCAATGAGGATGACGTGGCCTTCCTCGGCCTGCTCGACTGGCGCCAGATCGTCGGGATGGACGATCGCGAGGTAGTCGAGGGTGACGCCGCCGTGCCCGGCGACGACATCACTGCCCACTGCGGCGAGTGCGCTCGCGTCGCGAACGCCGTCGGCGAACCGCTGCTGCATGGACCGGAGCGCCAATGACAGCGCGCGTGCCTGCACTCGGTGATCGTCGCGCAGATAGCTGTTGCGGCTCGACATTGCGAGGCCATCGGCTTCCCGTACGGTTGGATGTACCACGACCGTGAGCGGGAAGTCGAGATCGCGGACCATGGCGCGGATCAGCGCCGCCTGCTGAAAGTCCTTCTGACCGAAGATCGCGACGTCGGGACGGACAATGTTGAACAGCTTCGCGACCACCGTGAGCACCCCCGCGAAATGACCCGCGCGAACGGCTCCTTCCCATCGATCAGCGATGGCGCCCGGCGTGACCGTTACCTGGCGCCGGTCGCCGTACATCTCCGAAACGGTGGGCCTGAAAAGGAGGTCAACCCCGGCGGATTTCGCTTTACGCTCGTCGCCCGTTTCGTCGCGCGGATAGTTCGCCAGATCCTCGGTTGGACCGAACTGCAGCGGATTCACGAAAATGCTCATCACCGTGAAGCTCGCGTGCTGCTTCGACGCGGCGGCGAGCGCCAGGTGGCCGTCGTGCAGAGAGCCCATGGTGGGTACGAAGCCGATTCGGGCTCCGGCACGTCGCGCTGCGGCGATCGCGGCACGCGTCGTCTCGATGGACGAGACGACCTGCATCAGAACCCGTGTTCCTCGGACGGAAACTCGCCCGCGCGTACCTCGTCGCCAAAGCGCCGCACGGCCGCGCGCACGTCCTCGGCCATCGCCGCATACCGTTTCAGGTATCTGGGGGTGAAGCGGTCGGTGAGGCCGACCAGGTCGGGGAGCACGAGCACCTGGCCATCGCAGCCCGCGCCGGCCCCGATGCCGATGGTCGGAATGGTGACAGACTCGGTGATCCGCGCTGCGAGCTCCGACGGCACCAGCTCCAGCACGAGTGCGAAGGCGCCCGCTTCCTCCAGACGCCGAGCCTGGTCCATCAGGCGCGTCGCCTCCTCATCGGAGCGACCCTGTACGCGGAATCCTCCCAGCGCGTGAACGGACTGCGGGGTAAACCCGATGTGACCCATGGCCGGAATGCCACAACGCACCACCGCGGCAACGGCGGAGGCAATCTGCTCGGTACCGCCTTCGAGCTTCACGGCCTGCGCACCGGTTTCCTGCATCACCCGACCGGTGTTGACAATCGCCTGGGTATCCCCGGTGTGATAGGTGAGGAAGGGCATGTCCACCACCAGCAGCGCCCGCGTCACGCCGCGACGAGTGGCGGCCCCGTGATAGATCATTTGGTCGAGGGTGACTTTCACCGTAGAGTCGAAGCCGGCGATGACGTTGCCAACGGAGTCGCCAACGAGCACGGCGTCCACGCCCCCTTCGTCCGCGAGTCGGCCGAAGAGCGCGTCGTACGCGCTGACCATGACGAGCTTCGTACCGTCGCGCTTCTTCGCCTGGAGATCTCGAATCGTGACCTGTTTTGCGACCGGTGCCTTGTCGCTCATGGTGCCCCCTTTAAGGCGGCGAGCTGGCGCTGCCAGAAATCGCGGTTGGGCAATTCGGGGTGTGGAATGGTCAGGATGTCGCTGCGCAGTTCGCGGTTGCCG
>JBKJRV010000220.1:0-3814 GCA_046593115.1 Gemmatimonadaceae bacterium | reverse complement strand
CCCGCGTAGCGGGCGCCCGCATCCGTCGCGAAGATCCGGGTCGATCCGGCATTCCGCCCATTGAGGGTGACGTTCAGCGCCGTCGTTCCCGCCGGGAAGGTCACCGTCGCGACCGAGAAATACGCCACCGTGTCCGCGGTCGAAAGATTCACGGTGACCGCCCCGGTCGCCGACGGCGCGCTCAGGAAGATCGGAATGGATGTGCTCGATCCGCGCCCGATCGGAATGGTATCGCGGCCGAAGGAGATGACCGGTGGCACGGTGTTCGACACCGTGATGAGCGCCTGGTTCGAGACAATCGTCCCGCTGGTGGCCGAGATCTTTGCCGTCCCGAGCGCTACTCCGGTAACGACGCCAGCGGAGTTCACCGTGGCGATGGAGGGGGTGTCCGAGCTCCATGTTACGGCGCCGGCCGACATGTAACGGCTATTGGCGTCCTTGCCACGGGCGATGAGCGATATCGTTCCGTTCGGAGCGACGGACGCAGACGAGGGTGTCACCTCTATGGCCGACAGCACCTGCTGCACGGTGAGCGACGCCGCTCCCGTAACACCTTGCGCCGTGGCCCGGATCGACGTGAATCCATTCGTGATCGATACGGCTCGAGCGCTCGTCGCCGTCGTGGTCGAATCGAGTGGCGCCACACTGGGGTTGCTCGATGCCCACGTGAACGAGACGCCCGTCATGAGCGCGTCGAGCGTGTCGTACGCCGTGGCGGTAAAGCTCGCTGTGCCGCCAAGCGCTGCGAGCGTCGCGGTGGCCGGCGTGACGACAATGCGCGTGATGGGGCTGAGCACCGTGATCACCGAGGTCCCGGTCACGCCGCCAGCCGTCGCACTGATGGTGGCCGTGCCAGAGGTGAGCGCAGTCAGCCGTCCGGCCGAATCCGTTGACACGACTGTTGAAGCGCTCGAGCTCCAGGCAAAGGTCGTCGCGGCAGGCATGGGATTGCCCCGTCCATCAACGGCCGTCACGCTGAGCTGGAAGTTCGTGCCGATGTACAGCGTGCGGGTCGCCGGCGTGATGGTGACCGAAGATACCTGCTGCTGTACCGTGACGCGGCTGCTGTCGCTTGCTCCCCCGGCTTCGATGGCAACGATGTACACCACGCCATTGCCGCGCGCGATCACCAGTCCGGAAGCGCTTACCGTGGCGACCGCATTGTTGCGGCTCACAAAGGTGAAGGTTCCTGGCACCACCGACTGACCGACGTAGGCTGCCGCGGTGAACTGCGCCGAATCATTGATCGACGTGAATACCCGGCTCGACGGCGTGATGAGAATACGATCGAGCAACGGCGCCACGCGCACATCCGACGTGTCCGCCCGGCCACCGGCCGACACGATCACCTGCGTTACACCGTTGGCGACGCCCTTCACCATACCAGTGCTATCCACGGTCGCGATCGCGGGACTGATTGTGCGCCAAGCGAACCGCCGGTTGAGCATGACGGTCCCCGTCGAATCGCGCGCCACTGCCGTGTACCGGATCGAATCACCTGCCGCGACGGTATCGCTCTGCGGCGTCAGCACCACCGAGCCAATCGCAATCACTCGCACGATGGCCGACGCGCTCTTCGTCTCCGCTGGCACGGTGATCGTCACCGTGCCAGCGGCAACTCCTGTGACGCGACCGGTCTCGATATCCACGGTCGCAATCGCCGGATTGAGACTGTTCCACACCATCGGGCGTCCGCTCAGCAGATTGCCGAGCTCGTCCTCGGCGCGGCCACGGAGCGTAGCGATGTCCCCGATGTAGATGATCGTATCGACCGGTGCCACGACCACCCTGAACACCGGTACCTGGATGACGTTTACTGTGACAACCGTCGTCACCGACCCGCTCGTCACCGAGATGGTGGTCGAGCCGAGGGCGACGCCGAGGACCATGCCGGTGCTGCTGACCCGGGCGATGGTGGTATCCGAGCTGCGCCACGTGATGGGACGCGTCGGCATGTCTCGACCACCCGCATCCTTGACCGTGGCGACGAGCTGGAGAGACCGTCCTCTAATGATGTCGGCTGGCGCGGGCGCCACAGTTACGGTCGCGACCGCCTGCGTCACCGAGACGCGAACCGAGTCGCGGCGACCGCTGAACGTCGTCCCCACGATCCAGATTCCGGACCCCTCGGTCTTCGCCCGGGCGATGCCCGTGTTCCGGTCGATGGCGACGACGTTGGTGTCGCGCGAAACCCACCCCACGTGCGCAGCGACGAGGGTCGAGTCGGCGCGGAAGGTCCGTGAGCGGAACGTGAACTGGTCGCCGAGCGTCAGGACGGTGTCGGGCCAGGGAGCGAGCTTGACCTGTCTGACGAGCGTATCGGGTCCGATGTACCGAAGCGCAATCTCTGCGGCGCCACCGGGGATGGCACCCATGGTGGCCTGCACGTTCCGCTCACCAACGTACACGAGCTTGGGCGGAGTGGAGTCGTCCCAGGCAGACAGCCGCACGCGGAAGACTTCGTCCTGCTCGCGCAAGGTGACCGTCATGGCCAGCGACACGGCGCTGTCGGTGGCCGAGAAAAAGGCACTGTCCTGAAGCACGAACTCGCCCGACGGAATGCGAAATACTTCCGCCTTCACCTTGCTCAGCCGAATCGTCGGCAGATCCGTCGCCACAGCGAAGCTCGGGGCAACGCTCAGTCGTGCTCGCTGCGGCAGCCCGGGTCCGGTCAGACCCTTGTCCTGACAGGACAGCCCGGTCAGCGCCAGTGCGGCGATGCCGAGGAAGCGAATGGCCTGTCGGCTAACGCGAGGCGTTGGTAAAGCGAGCATATGACCCTTGATGGGGCTTCGGTGACGTCGGGGAAACCAGGGCAGCATTAAACGAGAAGGGCACCGAGGGACCAGGGCACTGGTCTCGGCGCCAAACCGTACACTAATGTTTGCTAAACTGGCTCATTTGTCAACGAATTTGTCGCGGTGACGCTTTCAAGCGCTGTGCCGGGGGTCACCCTTTCGGGGGCGGCTTCCTCCACGCTCCCACAATCGCCTCGCCCATCTTCGCGAGGGTCACCTGCGGCTCGCTATCGATGATCCACCGGCGATCGACGTTATCCTTCGTGAGCACGCACGCCACCACCCGCGCTGGAAGAAACCAGAGCGCGCATTCGGTTCTCGCGTCGTTGACAGCGCCATACTTGCTCGCGGTGCGCACGCCCCCGGTGTGCCGCCGAAGCATCTCCGTGAACCCGGTCTTGGTGAGCATCGCCACCATCGCCGAATCTGACTTGGCATCCACCGCCTTTCCCTGCGCCAGAAGAGCGAAGAGCTGCGTCATCTCATTCGGCGTCGTGACGCCGAATCCGTATTTCATCGAGCTGTCCATCGCGACCGACGCATCCCGGACCATTGACCGGGAATGCACCTTCGTATGGGGGAGTGCGAGCGCTTCCATCTTCCGCCAGACGCGCCGAATCAGAATCCGGTCGAGCAGGAGGTTGGTGGCGGTATTGTCGCTCAGCGTGATCATGAGAAACGCCGCGTCGCCCACCGTCAGCTCCAGACCCGAGTGCAGGTTCGATATCACTCCCGAGCCGCCCACCTTGTCGATGCCCAGCATGACGAGCTTGTCGTCGAGCGACAGCTCGCCCTTGGCGACGAGGTCGAACACCGTCACCAGGATGGGCACCTTGATCAAACTCGCCGTCGGAAAGGTCGAGTCGCCGAGCAACGACAACCGTTCGCCCGTTTCGACGTTGACAATCGAGTAGCCGAGCACGCCGCGGTGTGCGTGCGCGATCGAATCCAGGGTGCGGCGCAGCGCAGCCGTGTCGGTGCGTGCGACGAGCGCTGCGTTCTCGGCCGCCACCCGC
>JBKJRV010000094.1:0-7486 GCA_046593115.1 Gemmatimonadaceae bacterium | reverse complement strand
GCAAGGGTCCGTCGGACGGCTGGTTCTTCTTCACGTCGTACAACAGCGAGCGGGCGTGGCAGAAGCTCGAGACGAACGCATCGAAGAACGACAAGGATTTCATCGCGGCGGTGAACTATCGCCGCGCCGAGGAGTGCATTGCGGCCGGCAAGGGACACACGGCGGCCGCATCGTACCGGCATAACTACGTCGACGAGAACTCACGGATCGCGAAGAGCGAGCTGAAGACGCAGGTTCGGATGATCGCGCCGAAGGATTGCGACGGGATGATGTATTTCCTGCCGACGCCCAAGTCACCGCACGGCGTCGACGTCGACCCCTCGGGTGAATACATCGTCGCCGGCGGCAAGCTCGCGAGCGTGATTCCGGTGCACTCGTTCAGCAAGATGCAGAAGGCGATCGCCGCGAAGCAGTTTGACGGCGAGGTCGAGGCGATTCCGATCCTCAAATACGAAGCGACGCTCGCCGGCGAAGTGCAGAAGCCCGGTCTCGGCCCGCTGCACACCGAGTTCGACGGTGAGGGCAACGCCTACACGTCGATGTTCATCTCGTCCGAGATCGTGAAGTGGAAGCTGGGCACCTGGGAGGTGCTCGATCGGATGCCCGTCTATTACTCGGTCGGTCACCTGATGATTCCCGGCGGCGACCCGAAGAAGCCGTACGGGAAATACCTCCTCGCGTTGAACAAGATCACCAAGGACCGGTATCTCCCGACCGGTCCCGAGATGGCTCAGAGCGCTCAGCTGATCGACATATCGGGCGACAAGATGAAAATGCTCCTTGACTTCCCCACGATCGGCGAGCCGCACTACGCGCAGGCAATTCCCGCGGCGATGATCAAGCCAAAGAGCTCGAAGTTCTACAGTCTCTCCGGCAATACCCATCCGCATGCGACGAAGTCGGAAGCGGCGGGCGGTATTCGCCGCGACGGAAAGACCGTGCACGTGAACATGATCGCCATCCGAAGTCACTTCGCCCCGGACAATATTGAGGGTGTGCAGGTGGGCGACACGGTGCTGTTTCACGTGACGAACATCGAGCAGGATTGGGATATCCTGCACGGGTTCGCGGTGATGGGTGCAGAGAATTCAGAGTTGATCATGGCGCCCGGCGAGACACGAACTCTCAAATGGGTTCCGAAGACGAGCGGCGTGTACCCGTTCTACTGCACCGATTTCTGCTCAGCGCTCCATCAGGAAATGCAGGGATACGTCCGCGTCTCGCCGGCGGGGTCCACCGTGCTGCTCAGCGCCAATACCAGCCCGAAAGCCTCGTCGCAGCTCGCGCGCGCGAAGGAGATCCCCGCGCTGACGGGGAAAGCGCCGGGCGGCCGGTAACAACACCTGGGTGGCGGGCGCGGCGGATCTCTCCGCCGCGCTCGCGCTTTTCATCCACTCGAAAACTCAGCGGTACCCATGAACCGGATCTCTCGATTCCTCGTCGCCCTGGCCGCACTGCTCATGATCGGCGCATATGCGCTTCCGATCTGGCAGATTCGGCTCGTCGCGCCGCAATATCCGGAAGGACTCGGAATGGACATCCGGCTTCACACCGTCACCGGTGCGACCGAGTTTGACCTGGGCAACATCAATCGACTGAACCACTACATCGGCATGCGGGCAATCGAGCCCGATGCCATTCCCGAGCTCCGGTACATTCCGTGGATTCTCGGCGCCCTCATCGTCGCCGGGCTGGCCGTCGCCGTGATCGGCAGTCGCCGGATGCTCTATGCGTGGCTGGTCGCGTTTCTGTTGCTGAGCGGGGCAGGCGTGGCGGACTTCTGGCGATGGGGCTACGACTACGGTCATAACCTCGATCGCGAGACCGCGGTGATCGAGGTGCCGGGAATGAGCTATCAGCCGCCGCTCCTCGGTTCGAAGCAGCTGCTCAACTTCACGGCGACGTCGTGGCCGGCGTCCGGGAGCTGGCTACTGGGGTTCTCGGTCGCGCTCGGTGCTCTCGCCGCGGTGCTCGACCGCCGGATCCGGCGCAAGACTGTGACTGTTGCACCACTGAGGGAGCCGAGCACGATTGTGCCGAATCTCGCCCCCGTATCGCGGCCGTGAGTCGCGCGCTGGTGTCCATCGCTCTCGCAATCGCGGGAACGCTGCTGGTGAGCGCGTGCTCACCGAGTGGGCCTCGTGCCCTCGCGATCGGCGAAGACGTCTGTGCCTATTGCCGGATGCAGATCAGCGATGCGCGCTTCGGCGGTGAAGCAATAACCAGGAAAGGAAAAATTCAGACCTTTGATTCGGTCGAATGTCTTGCGTCGTGGTATCTGTCGATAGATGACACGACTACGGTGCGTACGCTGTTGGTGTCCGACTACCGCCGGCCAGGTGTCCTCGTACCGGTCGCGACGGCGCGATTCGTTCGCGGCCGCCCCGGAACGACCCCCATGGGCCAGGGATGGATTGCCACGGCGTCGGACGAAGCGGCGGCGGGCCTGCTGGCCACGGCAGGCGACACCGTGCTCGCGTGGAGCGGGATCCTCGCGGATGCTCGTGCGCTGCGTCGGCGGGCAGACGAGGCAGCCTTGGAATACCGCCGACACGCGGTTGCCGGAGCGGGACAATGACGTTCTCAAAGAGTCCTGTTCGTGGAATGGCAGCCGCTGTGGTTCTTGGTCTCGCGGCCGCCGTTCATTCTGCCACGGCCCAGCGCACTATCGTGGTGAGTCCTGCTGGCGCAGTGCGAAGTATCGGCGCGGCCGTACGGGTTGCTGAACCCGGAACGCGGATCATTGTCACGGCCGGCACGTACCGCGAGCCGATGATCGTTGTGGACAAGTCGGTCGAGATCATCGGCGAAGCGTGGCCAACCCTCGACGGCGAGGGACAGCGGCAGATCATGGCGATCTCCGCGAACGGAGTGACTGTCCGTGGCCTGCACTTCCGGAACGTGGGCATTAGCCACGTCGAGGATCGGGCGGCGATCAAGGTGGTTGGCGCGCGCGACTGCGTCATCGAGGACAATCGCATCGATGACGCGCTGTTCGGGATCTACCTCGCGGAGGTCACTAGCTGCCGGCTCGCCGGCAACGTGATTCGCGCACACGCCGCAAGAGAAGCGACCTCCGGCAACGGGATTCATCTGTGGTCGTCGCGCGCGATCACGATCACCGGCAATCGGATCACCGGCCACCGCGATGGGATTTACTTCGAGTTCGTCCACGACAGCCGGATCACGCGCAATCTGAGCGAGGGCAACCTGCGCTACGGACTGCACTTCATGTACTCCGACGATTGCGTGTACGAGGACAACACGTTCCGTCGAAACGGCGCCGGCGTCGCGGTGATGTACACGAAGCGCGTGCAGATGCTCGGCAATCGCTTCGAGGACAACCGGGGGAGCGCCGCCTATGGTCTCCTGCTCAAGGAGATCTATGACAGCCGGATCGAGGGGAACCGTTTTTCCCGTAACACCATCGGGCTGCTCGCCGACGGTGCGACTCGCATGGTGGCAGCGCGGAACGACTTCACCGGAAACGGATGGGCGCTGAAGCTCGACGCCAGCTCGGAAGACGCACTGGTCCTCGCGAACAACTTCTCCGGCAATACCTTTGACGTTGCCACCAACAGCCGCGAAAGCTCCGCGACCATTCGCGGCAACTACTTCGACGAGTACAGTGGCTACGACCTGGACCGCGATGGCACCGGGGATGTGCCTCACCGCCCGGTCCGGCTCTTCTCGATTCTCGTAGCGCGAAACGAGCCCTCGCTCATCCTGCTCCGCAGTCTGTTTGTGCGAGTGCTCGATGCTGCCGAGCGCGCGATTCCAATGTTGACGCCCACCGTGCTCACGGACCAGCGACCGTCCATCAGGCGCATCTCATGATTGTGTTCCGCGGAATTTCCAAACGGTTCGGGAAGCTCGAAGTGCTCCGCGACCTCGACCTCGAGGTCGCGCCAGGACACGTCACTGCCATTGTCGGTCCGAACGCTGCCGGAAAAACGACCTTGATCAAGCTGCTGCTGGGACTCGCCTTCCCCGACAGCGGGCAGATCGAGTTCGACGGGCTCCTGCTCGGCGCTGATCCGAGCTATCGATCACGGATCGGATACATGCCCCAGATGGCGCGCTTCCCCGAGAATCTCACCGGGGCCGAGCTGCTGCGCATCGTTGCCGAGTTGCGCGGGCAGGCATCGGCGTTTGACGATGACCTTGTGCAGCGCCTCGCCCTGGAAGGTGAGCTTGGCAAGGCACTCCGGACGCTGTCCGGTGGAACCCGGCAGAAGTTGAACGCGGCCGTTGCGTTCCGGTTTCGACCGGACCTCCTCATCCTGGACGAGCCGACTGCCGGACTCGATCCCGTCTCCAGCGGAATACTCAAGGACAGGATTCTCCATGAGCGCGGAGAGGGAAAGACGGTGATCATCACCTCGCATGTGATGAGTGAACTGGACGAGCTTGCCGACAATGTCGCTTTTCTGTCCGATGGCCGAATTCAGTATTCGGGTCCCGTAGCCGACCTCAAGCGCCGAACGCACGAGGCCACGCTCGAGCGGGCGATCGCGCGGCTCATGGCACCGAGGCTGGTGGCATGACTACCACGGTACAGGTGACCAGGAAGATCGCGCGGTACGTGATGCGCGACATCCTCCGAAGCCGCTGGCTGATCGCCTACGCGATTTTCTTTCTTGCGCTGACGGACATCCTTCTTCGCTTCGGAGGAACGGGAAGCGGATCGCTGCTGAGCCTTCTCAGCGTCGTGCTGTTCGTCATTCCGCTCGTGACGATCGTGTTTGCCACGGTATACCTCTACCACATTCGCGAGTTCACCGAGCTGGTCGCCACGCAGCCCGTTCGGCGGCGGGATCTGTTCGCCGGCCTTCACCTCGGCGTTGCGGCTCCCCTGGCAGCCTGTTTTCTCGGGGGGTTTTTGCTGCCCTTCGCCTACCATGGAGTGGAATCTCGCGCACAGTGGGGACTAATCCTGTCGCTGGCGATCACCGGCGTCATGCTCACCCTGATTTTCGTCGCGATGGCCTCGCTGATCGCCATCCGCATCGATGACCGGCTCAAGGGGATGGGAGCAGCAATCGCTATCTGGCTCGTGCTTGCGGTGCTTTACGACGGCCTGGTGCTCCTCGCGGCAACGCTCTTTGCAGACTATCCGCTCGAGCCGGCGCTCCTCGGAATGATGCTGGTCAATCCGATCGATATCGCGCGCGTCGTCTTGATCATGCAGTTCGATGTGTCGGCGCTCATGGGCTACACGGGCGCCGTGTTCAAGAAAGTCCTCGGCGGGCCGGCCGGATTTGGACTGGCGGCGGCCGCACTCATCCTCTGGAGCGCCATGCCGCTGGCTCTCGCGGCACGCGGATTTGCAAAAAAGGATTTCTGAGCCGCCCGCGTGCGACGTTCGTGTTCCTTCGCCATTCACTCACACTAAAGGGTTTCCTCATGCATGCTCCACAAGTCCGTGCCGGTCTCTTCACCGCCCTCATTGTGCTGGCTGGATGTGCCGGCGGCGAGAAGGCTGCGGATACGACGGCAGTCATCGCACCCGCACCTGCAAGTGGTGGGACTGCGATACCGGCGCCCGGAGGCCAGGTCCACGTCGTCGAGATGATCACCGATGAAACCGGCAACTACTTCAAGCCGAAGGAAATCCAGGTGAAGCGGGGGGATGTCGTCCGCTACACGCTGGCGACTGGAGTCCATAACGTGAACTTCTTTCCGGATTCGAACCCCAAGTGGGTTGGTGCGCCGGTCGTGAGCGACATGCTGCAGCTGCCCGGACAGACGTTCGACCTCGCGGTGACTTTCGCGCCCGGCCGCTACTACTTTCACTGCGATCCACACGCCGCGCTCGGAATGGTTGGTCACCTCGCGGTCAGCAAGTAATCTCACCACGCCGTGGTGCGGTGCGCACCGCCCTCGTCGCGCCGCGGCAAGGGAACTCTCGCTACGAGCCCTCGTTGTTGGCGAACGGAAGCCGGCGGGCTACCGGTGATCCCTTCACTGGCAGGGTGGGAGCAGGGCTGCTGTTAGCGGGACCGTCGATCGTTCGCCAGATATTGAACACGAACGAGTAGAGTCCTGCGGCCGATAGCAAGCCGCCGGTTGCCAGGATTGCACTGCTCGCCGCCACGCCATGCGGGGCAAGCACGAACCCTGTCACCATCAGCGAAAGCCCTGCATTGGCGATCCACCAGTGCGCACCCGCCAACCGGCGGCTATGCAGCGCATGCCCGGTAAATCGCGGGATGACGTGATATGCGACGCCCGCAATCATCATTGCGACGAAGCCAAGCAGATTCATGTGCATGTGCGCGGTCCGATAAATCGCCCACGGGCGGTGAATGGCCATCGCCACGCCAAACGTCGCCCCGATGGCGAGCCACGTGAGGCTCGCCTTGAGAAACGCCTTCACGAACCACTCCATCATGCGCTCCCTGCTGGCGCAGGCGCTACCAGCACTGAGCACGGCGCATCACGGAGCAGCGCCTCCGTTACGCTTCCCATCCAGAGCCGGTCAAACCGGTTGTGACCGTGCCTCCCAACCGCGATGACATCCGCGCTGGTCGAGATCGCGGCCTGCCTCAGCACATCCGCGACGGCACCGCTCGCCATTGTGATTTGAACGTCGATCGCGCCGCCCAGCTCTCGCAGCTCACGCGCGAGCTTTTCAAAGAGCGAGTGCACGCCCTGCTCATAGAGGGTTGCCCAAGCCTCGGTATCGACGCGGGGGAAGTCGATTACTGGGCGAACGAGGATGAGATGAATGACAGCGTTGTGATCGGCGATCGCTACCGCCGTACGGGAGGCGGCAATACCGACATCGCTGAAGTCCATTCCGACAACGATCACCTTCGGCAACCGCCCGCGTCCGACAGCGACCGCCAAGGTGGCGACCGGCACCTCGCTGGCAACACTCCTGGCGGTTGCGCCTCTTCCCTCCTGGCCGCCCTGCTCGCGTGGTCCCCGTCCGAGGACCACCAGCCTCGCCTGCCATTGTCTCGCAAGCCGTCCAATCACCTGGGCAGTTTTCCCGAATTCGACGTTGATCCCGACCGGCTCTTCCCTTCCTGACAGGTCGCAGATCTGCCGTCGAACGCGATGGTGTGCCTCGTCCTCGCGCCTCTGCGTGACGTCTACGAACGGGACGCTCGCCAGATCGTCGTCCAGCCGCAGAGGCAGTGGCTCTACGACAGTCAGGATCTGCAGCGGCAACTCCCTCCGCCGGGCAAGCGCCATCGCCAGGACGACCGCGTCGGCTGAGCCGGCGCTGCCATCGGTTGCGAGCAGGATCGCGCTCTTCGTCGCCACCTGCGACACTTGGCTCCGGACTGCGCCCGGCTCGCTGGCGTACATCAGCGTCGTCGTCATACGAAGATCTCCTTCGTTTCCACCTCAGCGCTCACCACCGCGCCATGCGGAAAGCCGGCTGAGGAGGCATTGCGAAGCGCAAGGGGTGCTACGAGAACAGAACACTGCGCGGCCCGAACCATCGACGCCGGCGTTGACCCGATCAGGCCTG
>JBKJRV010000334.1:0-2995 GCA_046593115.1 Gemmatimonadaceae bacterium | reverse complement strand
ACTGTGCGCGTAGGCGAGCGCGTCGGCCACTTCGCGCAGGATGCGCACCGCATCGTGCACCGATAGCTCGCCGCTTCGCGAGAGCCGGGCGCGCAGCGATTCGCCTTCCACGAAGGGCATCGTGTAGTACGGCAGGCCGTCGGCGAAACCTGCGGCGTGCACCGGCACGATGTGCGGATGCTGCAGCTGCGCGGCGAGCTGAATCTCCCGCTTGAAGCGATCGCTGTTGACGCCGGCAGCCAACTCGGGAGGAAGCAGCTTGACGACTACCTTGCGACCGAGCGACGTCTCGTGCGCGAGGAAGACGCGCGACATTCCGCCGCCACCGAGCTCTCTCTCGATGGTGTACGCACTTCCAAGAGCGTTCTGAAGTTGCAGTTGCAGCTCGGAGTTCACCGAGGACACGCTCCTGAGAAGACCCGCTATAATAGGAGGAAGCCGGGGCCGAGGCCATATTTAGAGGTGGTCGTGGCTTCCACGCTCCATCTTCTCATTGAATGAAATCGCTGGCGCCACCATCGAGCAGGTGATTGCCGCGAAGCCGACCGCGGAGTTCGCGTCCCCCCCCGTGCTTTGACACCCAGAACGAATCAGTTGGTGGGACGACGCTCCACCGAAAGCGTCGGACTGCGCGCGCCATGCGCCTCCGGCTGTCGTAGCCTAAATTCCCCCCGGTCGAACGTCTTCCCCTGAGGCGAACGGTGTCGCCGGCAGGCACGCAGCTGCTCGGTGGCCAGACGGAAATCGTCAGGTTCCAGTGCTTGTCCGTTCCCGGATAAAACCACCAAGGGGTGAAATTGGCGAGGAACGCGAGCACACCGACAAAGCCGGCCGCAAGGAAGAGAGCGAGTCGCATGATACGGCAAAAGGTGATCCGCGAACTATCTCTTCGCCACCGTCGCGATCAGTTCCCGCGCGTCTTCTCCAGCGAGCGAACGCCGAGGTACTCGGCCTGATCCACGAAGCGGTTCACGATTGCGACCGCGTCGGCAGCCTTCAATGATCCGTGCGCGGGAACCGACTCCCGGACGACACGCTCGAGCTCCTCGCGGATGATCATGAACTCGCGTCGCAGTGACGCCTCCGTCCACCCAAGGCGCGCGCGCTGCGCACCGTGTCGCTCGGCCACCAGTCGCTGAATCTCCATCGCGTCCGCGAGCAGCGCCGATGGCTCACCGGCCGCTTCCTCGACGATGATCAATGCACCGGCGATGTCGGCCAGCAACGTCGCGAGGTGATCGGTGACCTGCGATGTGCGAAGGCCTGCTGCCATCTGGAGCGCCGGGTCGCACCGAATGCGGCCGACGACCGTCTCGACGAGCTCTGCGATGCGGTGCGTCACCCCGCTGGAGATTTCGCACAATCCCTTCAGGTCGCGCGGCTCCACGCCGGACGGCACCGGCCGGCGGATGGCGGGCTCGGTCTCCGAAGGCGCGCTCGCACCTTCGTCGGTCGTCGGCTGCGCTCCTGACGTATCCGCAGGCAACCAGAGCGAGAATGTCGAGCCCGATCCAACGGTGCTTTCGACGGTGAGGTCGCCTCCCATCGCGCGTGCGAGTCGCTGGCCGATGGTCAGGCCAAGCCCGCTGCCCTCACGCGATCGAGTATGCCCCGTGTCTGCCTGCACGAACGGTTCGAAGATGGCGCGCAGCTTCTCTGGCGGAATCCCGTCGCCCGTGTCCGTCACGCTCAGGCGAATGTGCGGCCGAGGCTGAAGTCGCGCGCGGGCGTCGGGTGTGTCGGTCTTGGATCCCTCGATCGTGATCGTCCCACCAGGCTCCGTGCATTTCACGGCGTTCGAGAGAAGATTCACGAGAATCTGGCGCACACGCTCGGTATCGCCGATATAGGCAGGCAGCTTGTTCGCGGTTGGGGCGACGACGACCGTCAGATTGCGCGCTTCCGCCTGCGGCTGGATCAACGTGAGCGCGGAAGTGATCGCATCGGACACGAGGGCAGGCGCGTTGTCCACCGAGAGGCGACCGGCCTCCACCTTCGCGAGATCGAGAATGTCGTTCACAAGTCCCAGCAGGTGTTTCGCGCTGCGACGGATGCGTCCGATCTGGTCGCGAACCTTTTCGTTGAGTTCGCCAGAAATTCCCAGCTCGATCAGCTCTGAATACCCGAGGATGGCATTGAGCGGCGTGCGAAGCTCGTGCGACATGATCGCCAGGAAATCCGATTTCGCTCGGCTTGCGGATTCGGCTTCGAGGCGCGCCTCGCGCTCGTGCGACAACTGCCGCGATCGTTCTTCCGCATATTTCCGGTCGGTGACGTCGCGCAAAGATACGAGCTCGACGGTCTCTCCCTCCCACTCGGTGTGTACGACGCGCAGCTCGGCGTACACGACGTCCCCGCCACCCCGCCGGACGATCTCCATCTCGGTGGTCTCGCCAGCCGTCAGTGGCGTACCAAGTGGAGTGCCCACAAGAGCTTCCGGGCTTCTCGTAAACAGGCGCGCGGCAGCCGGATTTGCGAAACGAATGATCCCGGAGCGATCGACGATGACGATGCCGTCGGCGAGACTTTCGATGATCGCGCGCAGCCGTCCCCAGGGGTTTTCACCGCTCATTGCCTGAGGGGCTGCGGTGGGAGCAACTGGCCTGCTATCGTTCATTCCGGCCCAGGGTGAAAGCTGAAATGTTCTCCGGCGGCGTCCACGGCCGGAAGCGAAGCGCTTTTCAAGTTGCCACGCGGCGTAGGTAATGCAACTGGCAGGCCCGACAGTAGCACCGTAACGCTGGTCCAACGCTGGTCCAGTGCAGGTCCCGCCGCGAGGGTGGGTCGTACCCGAACTCCGGGAGGGGTTCTGTCCAAGTATCTGCTGAGGCTGTTTGTGACGGGCGCGAGCTCACGCAGCAGCACCGCCATCGCAAACCTCCGCCTCATTTGCGAGCAGGAGCTCGAGGGACTCTACGACCTCGAGATCATCGACGTACTCGAGTTCCCGGATCTCGCCGAGGATGAAAAAATTCTCGCCACGCCGACCCTCATT
>JBKJRV010000156.1:0-9225 GCA_046593115.1 Gemmatimonadaceae bacterium | reverse complement strand
CAAAAGTGAAGAGGCGGCGCGGATTGCACGGACCCACAAGGAAGTGCGTTACACGTATACGACCATCGGCCTTTGGCACCATTCGCACGTATACCTGGGCCTGATCCACGCCTGGTGTACGCAACGGAATTGGTGTGCCGATGGTCGTATACGTGTAACGCACTTCCTTGTGGGTCCGTGCAATCCGCGCCGCCTCTTCACTTTTGAGGCGCGTGTACTCCAGGTTCGAGCCTGGTGGCGTTTCGACGATAATCGTGATCTCGCTGCGATCGCTCACCGGGACAAAGCCGCCGCCCACCTGTCCAACCACCGGCACCACCCGAATCAGCGAAAGAATGGCAATGCCACCGATGATCCCGATTGGGTAGCGCACCATCGGCGACAGCCGGTCCCTGCCGAAAATCCACACCGAGAAGATGACCGCGACCATCAGTACCAGGAACGCCAGGAATCCCTTGGTGGGGATGAGCAACGCTCCGGCAAAACTCGCAACGGCAAGCATGATCATCGCCAGCCGATGGTCGAGCGCCCACGCAATCAGCTTCCGATACCGGTCAGCCTGACGGTTGAACCACTGGTTGAATCGATCGAGCATTCTCGAAATCGGATTCTTCCGCTCGTGCTGTTCGGTCTGCGGATCGGCCCAGTACGCCGAGAGCATGGGGTCGAGCGAGAATGACACAAAGAGCGAGACAAGCACCGCGCAGGCAATCGTGAGCGCGAACGGCTTGAACCACTGCCCGCTGATGCCCTGCATGAATCCAATCGGCACGAACACCGCGACGATCGAGAAGGTCGTTGCCGTCACCGCCACGCCGATCTGGTCGGTACCCTTGATCGACGCCTGGTAGTGATCCATTCCCATCTCGATGTGGCGCACGATGTTCTCGCGCACCACGATCGCGTCGTCGATCAAGATGCCGATGGACAGCGACAGTCCAAGCAACGACATGGTGTTCAGCGTGAAGCCGAACATCCACACCGCGATGAACGACGCCAGCACTGACACCGGCAGCGCCAACCCGGTGATCACTGTCGAGCGCCACGAGTTCAGAAACAGGAAGACGACGAGAATCGTGAGCGCCGCGCCCTCGATCATCGCCTCCTGGACGTTCCGCACCGCGTGCGATACCCGCTCGCCGGCGTCCTGCACAATCTCCAGCTTCGCGCCGGCCGGTAGCTGCGGTTGCAGCAGTTTCACACGCCGCTTGATCTCGTCGGCCACCGATGTCGTGCTGTATCCCTTCGTCTTCAGGATCGAGATGCCGACAGCTTCCTTGCCGTTGAACAGCGCCATGGTGCGCGTTTCTTCGGTCCCATCCTTCACGACCGCGACATCGCCCAGCCGGATGAGCGAGCCGCCACGCTCGGCCACGACCACGTTCGCAAAGTCTTCCGGAGTGTCCAGTCTCCCGCGGAGGCGAATCGACTTCTCGTTCAGCGCTCCGTTCAGCCGGCCCACCGGCGCGGCCAGATTCTGTGCCTGCAGCGCTCCCACCACCTGGCCGACGCTGACGCCCGCCGACTGCAACGCAGCCGGTCGCAGCTCCACGGTCATCTCGCGCTCGACGCCGCCCACCACGTTGACCTGTGCGATGCCGGGAATCGCCCGGATCTCTCGCGTCACCACCGGATCGGCGATCCGCGTGAGCATCGTGGCCGGTAGGGTAGCCGAGCTCAGCGTCAACTGCATCACGGGCTCGAGCGCCGGATCAAAGCGCGTGATGATCGGCTCTTCCATCTCCAGCGGCAGCTTGTTTCGCACAGACGAGACCGCGTCCCTCACGTCCTGCGCTGCCTGCTCCACGCCCTTGTCGAATTCGAACTCGATCATGAATTGCGCAAGGCCATCGGACGCGGTCGCCAGCGAGCGTCGTCCCACCACGCCACTGATGGAGAAGATCGCCTCCTCGATGGGATCGATGACCTCGCGTTCAACGACATCCGGCGACGCGCCCGGATACGGCACCACGACGACGATGATCGGCGCCTGAATATCGGGAAACTCGTCGGTCTGGAGTTTCGACAGTGCGATCAACCCGAAGATCGTCAACGCCACCATCGCGGTGACCGTGACGACCGGCTTCCTGATGGCGAAATCGGAGATGAACATGAGCTACTCCTGCGGCTTCGCGCGATCGGCCGGAGCCGATACCGCGACTGAGGTTCCAGCCGAGATTCCCTGCGCGGTGCCCAGGAGCAGTGTGTCACCCGACGCCACGCCGCCGGAGAGCTCGATCCGCTCGGCCACATCATCAATCGTCCCGAGCGTCACCACGACCTTCTCCACTTTTCCGTTCCGGATGCGGAGCACGAACGGCTCGAGGCCGCGGCGATCCACTGCGTTCATTGGCACCGACAGCGCATTCTTCGATTCGGTCGCAACCCGACCCTCGGCAAAGAGACCACTTACCAGCTGTCCGGACGCCGGGATCGTCACCACGATCTTCACCTGCCGTGTTACGGGATCGGCACTGGGGCTGATTCGCGACACTCGGCCCGTGAACGTTCGGTCCGTGTACCCGGTGACCGTGAAGTGGACTGGCGCACCAATGCGAACGTTGCTGAGCGCTTCGGCCGGCAGCGAAGCCTCGAGCCGCATGCTCGACGGATCGACTACGGTGAACAGGAGCGCGCCGGGAGACACGATATCTCCTGCCGACACTTGCCGGTCGCCGACGATGCCCGCGAATGGCGCGCGTACCTGAGTGGCGCCGAGCTGCTTTTCGGCCATCGCGAGCCGCGATTTTGCGTCGGCGAGCTGCGCCTGTGCCGCTGTCGAGCCACGGCGCATCGATTCAAGGTCTCGGTCCGCGATGGCGCCTGCCGCCTGCAACCGCTCCGCGCGCGACATCTCTCTTTGCGCAATTTCGAAGGAAAGCTGCGCGGTCGTGACACCCGAGCGTGCGGAGATCTGCGACTCGCGGATGGCGGAGTCATCGATCCGGGCAAGCAGTGCACCGCGACCGACGCGCTCGCCCTGTTCGGCCACAATCTGAACGACCGAACCGGCGACCTCGGCGCGAATGGACGCTTCGCGCTCCGCCGTGAGCGATCCGGAGATGGCTGGTCCGCTCTCGACCCGATCCATCTTCACGACGGTGACATTCTCGGCTCCCACCCGGGTGACCGGCGGCGCTGTTTCGGCACGCGCATCCGATTTGCCGCCGCCCGAGCATCCGGTGAGCATCGCGAGACCCGCGATCACGGCGATGGCGACCACAAGCACAAGTGATCGGCGCGTCGTGGCCAGGGTGCGAAGAATGGGTTCACCACGATTGCTCTGCTTCATTGCTGAACTCCTCCACCGGCGCCGCTCGTCTGAGTTGGCGACGCCTGTTGCTGTTGTAGTTGTTGCTGCTGTTGGTATTGCTGGATTTGCTGCTGGCCACTCTGCGCCCCGGGCCCGCCCATCATGCCACCCTGGCCGCCTGGCGAAAGCGGGAGGTCGCGAAGGACCGCCAGCCGTACGCGGGCAATGGCGAGGTCTCGGGCGGCGAGTGCGCGGTTCGCCATGGCCGCCTGCATCAGGATTCGGGATTCCGACAGCTCGATCTGCGTGGAGATTCCTTCGCGATATCGCAGGTCGGCGATCGAGTACGCCTTCGATGCCTGACCCGCGGTGCCGAGGCTGGCCTGCCAGGCGGACTCTGCCTCTTCCAGCGCCGCGAGAGCGACTCGGGCATCGAGCGCGGCAAACTCCGTCGTCTGCTGAAGGCGTGCCTTGGCCTCCGTGAGGTTGGCGTGTGCGACCACCTCATCCCCCCGAATGCGGAAGCCCGTGAAAATCGGCACCTGAAGACCGACGCCCACCGTCCAGTTGGTCAGGAAGTCACTCCATGACGGAATACCGCTCGCCGGGTATGCGACTCGCCCGTACTGCGACGTGAGGCTTACCGACGGCATCCGTTGCGACCGCGCAATGCGAAGAAGTCCTTCCTGGATGCGTACGAGATCGGCAGCCTGGCGGACTGTCGCCCGATCCTTCGCGACGGTATCTGCCACCATCGCCACCGGGGCGGAGTCCGCACCTGGAGCATTCGCCAATGTGAGGCGTACCGGAGTCGCCGTCTCCTCATCGTCGAGGGCGTCAGTCAGCAGCAGAGGCTCGTTCAGCGGGAGATTCAACAGTTGCTTGAGACGCAGGTAGGCCACGTCGCGCTGCGTCCGGCGCTGAATGGCCGCGGGCCGCTGATTGTCGCGCGTGACCGACGCGCGCAACAGCTCGAACTCCGACGTCGTCCCGACCTGTTTCGCCAGTTGTGCCTGGCGAAACACGGTCTCCGTCTGCACGAGCGAGGAATCCGCGATGGCAAGCAGGCGATCGCTCAGCACCGCGTCGTAGTATGACTGCGTGATATCGAGCGTGAGCTGAGCCTTCGCCGACGCCAGCGCCACCTGTGCTGTGTTGCGGCCGGCCTTCGCGACCGTGTTCAGCGCGACGATTCGCCCGCCGGAGAAGAGCGGCTGGGCGAACGAGACACCGACCTGCCACTGATTCTTCTGTCCGAAAGGCAGGTTGGAGAACGCATCGAACGGATTGCCACCTCCCGCACAGCTTCGCGCCTGGTCCAGTGCGGCCTGTCGTTCCGCGGGCGTCGCCGTCGGAGCGATGAAGGGTGCACAGACCGCCTTTGGAATGGTGTCGGGGCCGGTCGAGGCGTCGGTATCCGACGGCGCTCCCCCCGTCAAACCCTCGAACTGTGATTTCAGCGTCCGCGTGTAGCCAAGCGAGCCGTAGATCTGCGGGAGATATTGGCTGCGGGCGCGCATCTGCTCGCCTTCTGCGCGCCGAACGGCGGCGTCCGCGACGCGCAGCTCCTCGCTCGCTCCAGTCGCGATCGAGAGCGCTTCATTCAGCGAGAGCGTTCGCGCCCCCGCCTGCATCTGTTGCGCGCCGACTGTCGCGATGCCAACTGTCGCGGCGCCGAACAACATGGTCAGCACGAGCTTACCTGCGGGAACAATCATGGGAATCACAAGGCGCGCGCGGCCGTGCCGGCGCATGAGTGTAGGTGTCGCGATCACGAGGCCTTCCTGCGTGTCGCAACCGGGCGCTTCTTCGCGCCAGTGCTGCGGAGAGTGCCTGTCCGCGCCGCCGCTACGCCGATGGAACGCAGAAAAGTGCGTGTGTAGAGTTCGGCGGCGCGCTCCTGCTTCGGATAGATCTCCGGCATGAAGTCCCGCCCCATGGCGTCGGCGAACAACGCGCCCAGGAGCATGGCGCTGGGCACCAGTGGATCGATGTCCCGATCGGCGAATCCGGCTTTCTGCAGCGCTTTCACATACTCGCGCAGCCGTTTGGCGGAGGCCGTTGGGCCGTGCGCGATGCAACTGCAGAGGTCCGGCCGGTCTTCCATCTCGCTCATGGTCTTCCGGATCATCGAGCAGCGCATCCACATGTTCTGGAGCTGCGCGGTGGCAAACGCGGTCACTTCGTGCTCCGGATGCACCGGAACATCGGGCAGACCACCCGCTTCTGCAGACTCACTGCTCACGCGCTGAGCGACCTCGTCGAGCAGCGCGGCCTTGGAGCCGAAGATGCGGAAGATCGTGACTTCGTTGACTCCCGCTTCAATCGCGATGAGACGGGTGGTGGCGCCGCGGAACCCGTGCAATGAGTACACGCGAGTCGCCGCCTTCAGAATCTTGTCTCGGTTGATCATGGGCCGGATGATAGACGTCCCGGCCCATGTATGCAAGTGGTTACTTACTTACTCACCTGTTTACTGCTGCGCCCATCGGCCCTACCGAGCGATGATCTCGAGCGGCACTGAACGGGCGCGGGTGCGACCCTTGTCGTCCGCGATCGACACGCGGACAGTGTACCCGCCCGCCGGCAGCGACCCGAGCCCAATGTCCCGATGCCGGCGCTCGGCTGGCGACCCACCTTCCATCTCGTACTCCCGGCTGATGGGCTCGACCCCGGTGCCTCCAAATAGCCGGCGCACTGCGGACTGATTCCGGGTGATCGCGACCGTACTGGAGAACTTTCCGCCATCGGGAAGTCCACACACGTCATAGTAGAGATCGATTTCGCCGCCTGCGACCGCCGGTTCGAGCGGGTCCACAAGCACTGACCACGGACGTGCCGCCGTCGGTGCTTTTGTCGCCACTTTGGTTGCACTTGTCGTCACACCTCTCGCCGGCGGCTGGCCGGACGCACTGGAAGGAATGGAATCAGTAGCCATTGCTGGTGTCGCCAGCGCGGTATCACGCTCGGCCTTTGGACAGCGCGATCTGTGAGCGATCGCGAAATGGCCGGTCCAATATCCGCCCACCAGGAGCGCCACCAGTCCCGACGCCGTTGCCCAGAAGCGCGGTCCGCGCGACAAGGCCCACTGCCAGCCGAGTCTGCTGCCGGCAAGCGCCTTCATGGTCGTGCGCTGAGCGAGTTCGCGAAGCGCCGGCGATCCCAGCGGATCGCGGTCACCGCCAGGCAAGTCCGCGCTTCCCACCGCTGGCTGCGCTGGCGCCGTGGGCGAGAGTGGCGCGCGAGACCGGGCCGAAGACGCGCGTGAGGGCGGTGCTCCGGGATGCGCTGACCCTGCATCGAGCGCAATCAGCATTTCATCCGCCGTCTGATAGCGCTTGTCCGGATCCTTCGCAATCAAACGCTCTATCACCGCGTACACCGATCGCTCTTCCTCCGTCACCAGCGTCGGCACCGGCGGAGGAGTGTTGATGTGCGCCATCAGAATCGCGAACGGATCTTCACCATCGAACGGACGTGCGCCGGTGAGCGCCTCGTAGGCGACAATCCCCAGGCTGTAGAGATCACTTCGCCCATCCATCGCCTTGGCTCGCGCCTGCTCCGGACTCATGTAGCGCGGCGTTCCAACAGACAGGCCGGTCGCCGTCAGCCGCGACTCCGCGGCGGAGCGCGCGATACCGAAGTCCGTCACGATAGCCCGGCCGTTCGCGTCGATCATGATGTTGTCGGGCTTCACATCCCGGTGCACGACGCCCTGCTTCGCGGCATAGCCGAGTGCGCTGCCCACCTCGCGCAGGAGGCGAGCGACGTCGCGTGCCGGCAGCGATCCATCCTGGAGCAGGCGATCCCCGAGGGTCTGCCCACGCAGAAACTGCATGACGAAATACGTGACCTGGCCCGCGTGACCAACACGGTAGATGGGCACGATATGGGGATGCTCCAGCTGCGCCGACGTCCGCGCCTCCCGCTGGAACCGCTGGACGACGCCATCGTCCATCGCCAGCGTGAACGGCAGCACCTTGATCGCCACTTCCCGTTCGAGCGCCTTCTCCCGCGCCCGGTACACCACTGCCATGCCACCGCGGCCGAGCTCCTGGAGCACTTCATACTCACCCTCGAGAGCGGCGCGGATGACCGCGAGCTCGCGGTCAGCAGTGTCTTCCGGAACTGTCATATGTCATTCACACGCATGAGCGCATAACTTGGACGCATGTCCTTCATCATTGTCGATGGCGAGCGGTACGCGCTCTCGATTGGCGACACCATCCTCGGCGGCGCGGGTGACGAGCTGCTGGCGATGTCGCCCCTGGCGGCACTACCGCCATTCGCAACTGTCAATGTATCGCCCGAAGGCATGGCGACAATTGAACCATACCCCGACGGGCCGGTTCTTCTCATAGACGGCCAGCCCATGCGAGAGCAACCACTAAATCTCGCACATGGCGCCCGGCTCGAAGTCCTGGGACGCCGGATCGTCTACGGAGAATTGCGAGCCAGCGGACGCACGTCGCCGGTGGGCTCCCCACCCGAGTCGACGCTCGTCCCTCTCAGTCACGAAGAGCGTCCAACCGCCAGCAGCGGCGGCCGGCTGGTGCGCGCGGACCAGTCCTCCAGCCATCTGATTGGGGACGCCGGGCTGATGATTGGGCGAGACCCGGCATGCGACGTGGTACTTCAGAATTCGAAGGCCTCCCGAAACCATGCCCGGATCGCCCCCTCACTGACCGGCTACACGCTCACCGATACCAGCAGCAATGGCGTCTATGTCAACGGCGGACGCATTGACGGCAATCATCGTCTTGGCGTGGGCGATGTCATCCGGTTCGGCGATGAGGAATTTTGGTTCGAGGGTGAGTCGGCGACGTACGAGCCAGCCGCCGGTCTCGTCCCGCCTGCGCAGGGCGTTGTCGCGTCGCAGGCGCCGGTGCACGGAAGTGCGGTGACGGCACCGAAGGGTCCACTGCTCGCAACGCTCGAGGTGATCACGGAAGGACCGCTCAAGACGAAGCGTTTTCGCCTCGAGAGTCCAGTCGCGCATGTGGGACGCGCTGATTACAACGACGTCGTCCTGAATGAGGACAGCGTATCGGGCACGCATGTCATGCTCATGCAGCGCGAGGGAAAGTGGCACGCGACGGATCTTGGATCCCGGAACGGAACGTATGTCGATGGTAACCGCGTGACTGAGGCAGCACTGCCAGGGGCCTGCGAGCTTCGCGTCGGCAACGTACGGCTGGTCTTCCGCCCCCTCAGGGCCACGACTGCGACCAACCGCACTCGGGGAATTGTCGGGATCAACGACTGAACGCCGGCGTCAGGCAGAGAAGGCGCCAGATCGCCGTTGCCCGGAATGTTCCTGAGCTGCCTACGCTTGTCTGAATTAGCGCCGCCACCCGATCACGACCGATAGCTGTACATCCCGCGGGAGCGCGGACTCAAACGCCAGCGGTTGGCCATTCACAATGTCGGGATTGAGGAACGCGGACGCGACATACTGCCGGTCCCACAGATTGGTCACCGTCAGAAACCCACGAGCCGTCAGCCCCCCGGGCAACTTCACGGGCTCGTCGACAGATGCCGTCGCGGTCAGCGAGGCGGAGCGTGGGATTGTGATGGTGTTCGCGTCGTCGGCGAAGTAGCGCCCGTTCCCCTGCACGCCGCCCTGCAGCAGCAGCTTCGCAAATCGAGCCGGGCGAACGCCGAGGGTCGCGCTGTAGATGAAATCCGGCACGCCCACCACACGGTTGCCGCCAAAATCCGCGAACCGGCCCGGGTTACCATAGTGAACGGAGTCCACCGTGTAGTTCGTGTACCGGTTGTCCGAGTACGTCAGGGCCGATTGCAGCGAGATTCCCCGGCTGTTCTCAACGCGTGTCCCAAGCTCCACGCCGGCGCGTCTCGCGCGCCCGGCGGTAAAGTAGAACCGTCCTCCGCGATAGGGCACGATCTCGTTGCGCACATCCGTGACGTACGCCGCCGCGTCGTACGAGACTACTCCAACCCGCGCAACC
>JBKJRV010000404.1:0-4540 GCA_046593115.1 Gemmatimonadaceae bacterium | reverse complement strand
CAGGCGGGCGACGTCATCACACAGCTCGCCATTGTGGCCGACGAAGCCGCTCAGGCGGCTGCCCAGATCGTGGCGTCTGCCGGTCAGCAGGCACTCGGCATGGATCAGATTCGCCAGGCCATTGCCAACATTTACGACGCCACGCAGCAGAATCTGGCGGCGACCAGGGAAACCGAGGCGGCCGCGCAGAAGATGAACGAGGCCGGCACCCGGTTCGCAGGCATGGTCGGCGCTCGACCGAAAGCATGATCGGCCGCTCGACCAAAAGCATGATCGGCCGCTCGGCACGGTGCACTGCGGACCGCATCCATGGCGAGTGATGCGCTGGCCACGCGGCTGCTTGCCATCTTCGTTGACGAACTGGACGAGCAGGTACAGCAACTCAACGATGAGCTGCTCGCGCTGGAGCGCACGCCCGGCGACAAGGAACGGCTGAAATCGGTGTTCCGGGTGATGCACACGCTCAAGGGTGCCTCCCGTGCGGCAGGTCTCCCACTCATCGAGGAGGTCTGCCATGCGCTGGAGAACGACCTCAGTCGCGCCCGGGATGGCGGGTTGGCCCTTGGCGGCGCACAGATCGCGCTGCTCTTCGAGGCGGCCGATGCGTTGGGCGAGTCGCGTGACAAGCTGCGCGCGGGACAGCCCGTTCCCGAGGCGACACTCGCTACCGTCCTGAATCGCGCTCGTGGCCGCGGCAGTTCAGCTCCACTGAGCCGGCCCGGGGCGCGCACGCCGTCCACATCCAATCCTGCAATCGTCCCGGATAAGCCTTCCGACACCGTGCTCGACGCTCGTAGCGCGGCGTCCGCGACGATCGCAGAGTCGAGCCCTTTTGTCCCGGCCGCCGATGAGACCGCCTCGGCATCGACGACGCCGGAGGCAGGCGCCGCGACGCCAACGCCTGACCGGGCCGATGACGCTGGGCGTTCCGGCGGACAGGTCCGCGTCACCATGCAACAGGTTGACGCGATTGCCGGAGCGGCGGGTGAGATCGCGGGACTCGCGGCCGTGTTGGGAGAACGGGCTGACGGGCTCACGGCGTTGCGCGCTCGGCGCCGCATGGATCGGCGTCCCGGGGAGAGAGACGACGGGGTGGATCTGGAGCTCACGCGCCTGTTGCGCAATGCGGGCGAGGACGCCCGGTCGCTCGCCGGCGTGTCCGGCCGGCTGGGAGACTCTGCCAGGCGTCTACGCCAGCGACCGCTCGCTGATCTCATGGAAACCCTGCCGCGCGTGGCGCGCGACGTGGCGCGAGACACTGGCAAGCAGGTGCGGGTGGTTATTACCGGAGGGGAGATTGAAGCTGATCGAGTGGTGCTCGAGGCGCTGCGTGAGCCGCTGATCCACCTGATCCGAAACGCGATCGATCACGGCCTGGAGTTGCCTGCGGTGCGGGCTGCAGACGGCAAGGATCCGGAAGGCGAACTTCGCATCGAGGGATCGCTGCGCGGCGATCGGCTCCAGGTCATCGTTGCCGACGATGGGCGTGGTGTGGACATCGATGCCGTGCGTCGCGGTCTCGTGCGCCGGGGACGCCCGGTACCGGCGGAGGATGCGGCGGTCGCGCGCACCATTTTCGACGAAGGATTTTCGACCCGCGACGCCGCGACCACGCTGTCGGGACGCGGCGTCGGCATGGGGATTGTTCGCATTGCCGCCGAGCGCATGGGTGGCACTGCGGACGTGTCATCCGTGTCCCGGCAGGGCACTCGAATCACCATCGATGTGCCGCTGAGCATAGCGACCATGCGCGTGGTGCTCGTCGAGGTCGGAGGGGTCATCCTCGCAATGCCGAGTGCATTCGTAGTGCGCGTGGCTCGTGCCGATCCCCGGGCGCTTGCGCGCGTCGATGGACGCGCCATGCTCATCACGAAGGAGCGCCCGACTCCCATTACAACACTCGCGGCGCTGCTCGGTCCGCCATTCGAGGAGGCGGCGACGCCAGCCATGTTGCAGATGGTCGTGCTCGAGAGTGGCGGGCGGCGACTCGCCGTGGTCGTCGATGAGCTCATGGAAGAGCGGGAACTGGTACTGCGCCCACTGGAGCATGCGGGGCGCGCGGCGACCGATGCCGTTGTGGGAATCGCGCTACTGGGCACAGGCGTGGTCGCGCTGGTGCTGAGTGTCCCGGGATTGCTGGCCCAGACCGATGGGCAGGCGATAGCGACATCCCGCACCCTTGCGGCCGACAACACCGCGCCGCGCGCGGTATCCCGCATCCTGGTCGTGGATGACTCCATAACCTCGCGAACGCTCGAGCAGAGCGTGCTCTCGGCGGCCGGTTACGAGGTGATCACCGCGGTGGATGGCGAAGAAGCATGGCGAACGCTCCAGCAACAGCAGGTCGACCTCATCGTCAGCGACGTGGAGATGCCGCGCCTCGATGGGTTAGGCCTCTGTGAACGCATCCGGGCGCATCCGCCAACGGCCACCATTCCCCTTGTCCTCGTCACGTCGCTCGACACACCAGAGCAACGTGCGCGCGGACTCGAGGCGGGCGCCGACGCCTACCTCACCAAGTCCAGCTTCGATCAGGATACGCTGCTCGACACCGTGCGCATGCTGATCGGCCGCAACCCGGACCGGGATCAGTGATTCGCATTCTGGTGGCGGATGATTCGCCGACGTCGCGCGCGCTGCTGGTGAGCCTTTTCACGGGTGAACCCGACTTCCGCGTCGTCGGAGAAGCGATGAACGGGCAGGAGGCGGTGGAAATGGCCGAGCGGCTGAGCCCCGATCTGATTACGATGGATGTGCAGATGCCCTTGATGGACGGTCTCGAGGCCACCATGCAGATCATGGTGCGCTCCCCGCGGCCGATCATCATTGTATCCAGCACGGCGCGTGATGCCGAAGTGGGGCTTTCGCTCGATGCCATGCGGGCGGGGGCACTCATGGTGCTTCCGAAGCCGGAGGGTCCGTTGTCCCCGGGCTTCGCGGCCGATCGCCGGCAGCTCATCAGCATGGCGCGCGCAATGTCGCAGGTGAAAGTGGTGCGACGACACGGCGCAGTGCTCTCACCCTCCGGTAACGCTGCTTCGGTGCTCTCACCCTCGGGGAATACCCCGACGGCCCACCCGGCATTCGCGGGTGGGGTTTCGGGTGGTGCGCGATCGTCCCGGGGGACTGTCCGATTGGTCGCGATCGCGGCGTCTACGGGGGGACCGGCCGCCCTGCGCACCATCCTGTCCGAGCTCCCGCGCGATTTCCCTGTTCCCATCTTCATCGTGCAGCATATTGCGCGCGGCTTCACGAGTGGTCTGGCACACTGGCTGGATGCCGCAACGCCTCTCGCGGTGAAACTCGCGGAGCTTGGCGAACCCGTAGTGCCTGGCGCCGTCTACATCGCGCCCGACGACCTGCACCTCGGCTGCCGGCTCGACGCTGCCGGTACTATTCGTGTGCTCCTCGACAACGTCCCTGCCGTCGGCATGTTCCGGCCGTCGGCGACCTATCTCTTTCGATCCATCGCTGACTCCCTGGGGAAACAAGGCCTCTCCGTGATTCTCACCGGCATGGGAGATGACGGCGTCGCCGGACTGCGTTTGGTGAAGGCGGCGGGGGGGCGTGTGATTGCCCAGGACGAAGCCTCTTCCGTCATTTTCGGCATGCCGCGCGAAGCAGCGCGCGCCGGGGTCGTGGACTCCGTCATCGCACTTAGTGGAATCGCGCGTGCACTGGTGGAGCTCACCTAATGAGCCATCCCGGACACCCCCAGCGCGTTCTCGTCGTTGAAGACAGCGCGACGCAGGCGGCGGCACTCGCCGAGCTGCTCGAGCGCGACGGCTTCGAGACTCTCATCGCGCGTCGCGCGGCGCGCGCGCTGGAGATCCTTGGCGAGCAGACCGTGGCGCTTGTGCTCAGCGACGTCCTCATGCCCGGCATGGACGGCTACGAGCTGACGAAGCGCATTCGGAGCCTGCCCCAGGGAAGTGATTTGCCGGTCGTCCTGCTGACGAGCCTTACCGATCCGCTGGCCATCGTGCGCGGGCTCGAGTCTGGGGCGAATCACTACGTCACCAAGCCGTATGATCCGGTGAGCCTGTTGGCTCGCGTGCACACCGTGCTGGAGCGGCGCACGGTCCGCCACCCGCATACCACGCCATTCACCGTTGACCTGCTCGGCACGCCGTTCACAATCAGCGCTTCGAAGGAGCAGATCCTGGAGTTGCTGGTATCGAGCTACTCCGACCTCATGCGGACGAGCGAAGCAGTACGGGACGCCGAGCGCCGGGCGCGCTTTCTGGCGGAGGCGACCGAGTTGCTGTCTTCGTCGCTCGACGTGCATCATGTGCTGCGCGACCTGGCACGCCTGATCGTGCCGCGCATCGCGGATGTCTGCGCCGCCGATCTGCTCGGCCCTCCGCCGGCGTCGCTCACGCAACGCATTGAGATTGCGCACGGATTTCCGGATTTTGCGGCAGCGGAGGCGACGGATTCCCGGGCGGCTCCGACCCCCTTGTCGGACATCGCCCGTCGCGCCATTGACGAACAGTCAGTGCAGCTGGTGCCGGTTGCAGACGACGACATGCTGCGCGAA
>JBKJRV010000104.1:0-9301 GCA_046593115.1 Gemmatimonadaceae bacterium | reverse complement strand
CTGACGGCACGCGCTCCATCACGACATTCGAGTTCGGCGGAAATGCGGGCCTGCCTCAGGACGCTACCAATCCATGATTGGTAGCGTCCTGAGGCAGGCCCGCATTCCCGCCGAACTCGAATGTCGTGATGGAGCGCGTGCCGTCAGCCAGCGCAGACCCCACTCGTACACGCCCGTGCGGCGTGGCGAGATACGGGTCGGCGGCGCCCATGTCGGTGGACACATAGCTGCGAAACTCATTGATGAGGGCGCTGCCGAAATGCGACGTCAAGGTCAGCATCGCCCCGGCGCCACTCGTTCGGGAGTCGCCACCATTGTGCGGCACGGACAGCGGGCCGATGCGGCTGGCACCCTGGACGCCGCCGCGCCAGTCACCACGGAGACTGAGACTGTGCGCTTCACTCACCGTCCAGTCGACCTTTGCGAGCAGCGAGATATTGTCCGACTCACGCTCAAGTGGAATGCCTTGCGGAGTGGCAACCAGTCCGATAGTGCGAAGCGCGTTGAGAAATCGCGTCACGGAGTCGGCGCTGACGCCCACGCGATCACGCGTGCTGGCGTCGATGTTGGCCAGCGAGAGAAGCGGGTCCGCGCGCCGGCGCAATTGAATGGAGCCGAAGGCGAACAGCACGTTCTTCTTCAGCGGGCCTCCCAAACCACCGCTCAGTTGATGCTCATCGTAGCCCTGTCCCGCGACCGCCGCTTCGTCTTCGTTCCATTGCAGCGACGGGTCGCGCATGGAGTAGGTGAGCCCGCCCTGAACGAAGTTGCTTCCACCTCGCGTCGTGGTGGCAATCTGTCCGCCAGTGAACTGCCCGCGCGACACATCGAAGGTGTTGGTGATCACGCGCGAGACGCGGATGGCTTCGGGAGGCAGCAGCAGCGATTCGAAGGAGAGGCCATCGAGCGTCGTCTGGTTCTGCGTGGCCGGCTGACCCGCAACCGAGAAGGCGGCAGCGGTGCTGTCCGTCGCTCCCACACCGACGACACCCGGCGCCAGCGTGGCGATCGCGGCCAGATCGCCGGCATCGATGGGCAGCCTCTGCAACATGTCAGGCGTGAGCGCCCGCTCGACGCTCCCCGGTTCCGGGCGCGCCTGCCCCTGCGGCCGATTAGGCTGCGCTCTCGTCACGACGCGGCCCAGGGTCGCCGGCGCCGCCGTCAGCGTGAAGTCGGCGACGAGGCGGTCTTCATCGCCCTGGCGCACGAGCGTTGCCGTCGCCGGTGCCATACCGATGTACCGCACGGCGATGGTGTACTGTCCACCTCCGCCAGGAAACAGAATGGTGTACTGGCCACGCGCATTCGTCGCCTTGCTGCGCACGATCTGCGTCTCCACCGACGTGACTTCGACGCGCGCGCCTTCCACCGGCTGCCCGTCGAGCCCCACCACGCGACCCGTGATGATGTCCGTAACGGACCCGATCTGCGCACCAAGGGCGCTGCCCGCACAAACGCAGGCCACGAGCGCGAGCACCGCTACTCGCAGCATGTGGTAAACCGTGCGGATCATGGGTTGCCGGCCAAGGGAGAACGATGACCCGGGATTCCGGCGTCAGGAGCACAAGATTAGTATTGTCCCGTACGACGGCACTGCCGTTTCACCGTTAATCCGGAAGATACGATGGAGCAGAAAGTCGGCCACCCCGCGCCCGCGCGTCACGTCGCGGCCAACACCTCCGACGGGTGGGTCGCGGCGGGAGCAACCGTCCTCCTGGCAATCATCCTTGTCAGCGGCGCGTTCTACATCAACCGCACCTACCACCACTCGCCCAATGACGTGCTTGCCCCCACCGGTGAGCGCGGCGCTCAGCACTGACCCGACGGCTCAGGTCAGGACGGCGATGTCGTAGAGCGCGTGTGACCACGCGGCAATACCGAAGCCGCGCATCAGGAAGAGCACCGAGAAGAACACGCCGGCGATTGCCCGAAACACGAACGAGCGCAGTTCAAACGGATCGCCGTACGCGCCGATGTAGTGAAAGGCGGAGAAGATGATCGCGCCGACGATGGTCGCCACCGTCCCGGCGGGCCAGACGTTCCAGCCGAACACCCGGCTTCCGAGCCACGCGAGCGAGCCTACCAGCACCACCCGAAAGAGCAGCTCCTCATACAGGCCGGCGCCAAGTGAAAGCATGAGCCGCATGGCGACGGACATCTGCTCCACGGGCCCAATCGCCAGCGCGTTCGTAAAGCTGAGCAGGTTCGCGGTCAGCGTTCCCGCCACCACACCCACCAGCAGCGCCATCACCATCGACTCGGCGAACATGCCGACGAAAACGGGAAGGCGGAGTGCCGTTCCATGCCGGCGAATGTCCCGCGCCACCAGCCAGATGGTGACGCCTGTCATGACGGCCCCGAACACCAGCGATCCGCGCGTGCCCGCGAGCGCCATGAAGCTCTGCCGGATGATGACGTCGGCGCCGTTGCGAATCGCGCCGGGACTGTCGCCCGCGAGTATCCACGCGAGCGTTTCGTAGAGCACGAACAGCGGCAGGGCGAACAGCAGACTGTATCGGGGAGCTCGGCTCGCCCGCCAGTACGACGATGGTCCGGCGGGGCGAAGTGGGATCGGCAAGGGCATCGGTGATACTACGGCCCGCGCGGCCGAAGGTGTCGCTGGCTCGATCAGTCGATGGGCCGTGCCCTCACGCGAACAGTGACGTCCACCATGTTGCCGATGGTCACGTCTCGCGGGTCGAGGCGACGCTGGACGCTGCCGGTGCCGAGGACCCCGAATTGACGCCGGTTCACCGAGAAGTGGCCATGGAGATCGAGCGGGGCGGCGGCTTCGTGACCTGCCGGTGATGGCGCTGGATACGCCATGTGAACGACGATCGCACGTCGCTCGCCGTGGACGGTGAGCCGGCCGTGAACCAGAAATGCATCCCGCTGCCACTCCACTCCTGAGCTCTCGAACGCCGCATCCGGGAAGCGTTCGACGTCCAGGTAATCGCTACTTCGGAGGTGGCGATCGCGGAGTGAAACCCCGCTGTCCAGGGTCGCGACGGATAGCGTAGCCGTGACGCTGGACTGTTGTCCATTGCTCGTCTCGATCCGGATGTTCCCCGACAGTCCGCTGAACGACCCCTCCACTGTGAACAGTCCGAGGAAACTCACCGCGAATCTCACCGACGAGGCAGACGGGTCGATGATGTAGCGGTGACCGTCGCCCCGGCCTCCGACCAACCGCCTGAGTCCCTCGAGCTGGCTGTTCCTGGCTATCTCGATTGGCGTGGAGAGGGTCGAGACGGGTCGATCCATAATCCCGATGAAGGCGGCACCGATCACTCGCGACAGGCCGGGCCGGCATGCCACGCATCGAGTGTAGCGCGTGGCGACTCTGCCGAATATGCCTTTGCGGAATAGCGCAGGATATCCGGGGCGAAGGCGAGATCACGTACGCCGGTACGACGACGCCGTTCCCCCGAGTGCCCGTCCTGCGTTACGACGAACGCGCGACGAACTCCCGAACCCGTTCACGATAGCTGCGACCCGACGTGAGCTTTGTACCGTCCGCGAGGATCAACACATAATCGCCCTGAAACCAGGGTTGCAGCTCCCGAACGCGCTCAACGTTCACCACGATCGAGCGGTGAATCCGAAGGAACAGCTTGGGCGACAACCGCTCCTCGAGACGCGTGAGTGTCGTGCGGTGCAGCCAGGTCTGCGGACCAACGTGAAATTTCACGTGGTCGCCATCAGTCTCGATCCAGTCGATCTCCGTGGCCCTGAGAAAAAGGACACGCCCCCCGGTCTTGATCGCCAGGCGCCCTGGATACTTTCGCTCGGTCTCAATGCGCTGGAGCAGACGGCTCAGCGATTCGCGCAACGTCCCGCCGCCACGTTGGCCAACAGCTTCCACGGCGCGTCGGATGGTCGCATGAAACCGCTCGCGCTTCACAGGCTTCATGATGTAATCGAGCGCATGCGCCTCGAACGCCTCGAACGCGTACTCGTCGAACGCACTCACGAACACCACCACCGGCATCCGCTCGGCACCAATCTCTCTGACTACGCCGAAGCCGTCCACCTCCGGCATCTGGATGTCGAGCAGGACGAGATCCGGTTCATCTCGCCGGATGGCGTCGATCGCCTCATTGCCGTTTCCCGCTTCGCCAATCACCTCGATGTCCGCGTGGTCGCCCAGGAGGTTGCGCACATGCCGGCGCGCGAGTGGCTCGTCGTCCACAATCAGCGTGCGAATCGCGGCCGTCACGCCACGCTCACCGGGCGCGGGCCGATACCTGGACGGAACGGCATGTCGATGCGAACGCTGAACCCGCCCTTGCGTCCACCAGCCACTTCAAGTCGCTGGTCCGCCCCGTAGAGGCGTTCGAGCCGGGCGCGCGTATTGCGCAGCCCAATCCCCTCGCCGTCGCTCGACTGGCCAGGGCCGACGCCGTCATCCTCGACCGTGAGCCGAAGCGTTTGCTCCACACGATGCGCCGAGACCACCACTGTGCCCGGCTCGGCGCGCGGCGCGATCCCATGCCGGATCGCGTTCTCCACGAGTGGCTGCAACAGCAGGTTGGGCACGAGGGCCTGCCGGACGTCGGCACCGATGTCATAGCGCACGCTGAGCCGGTCGGCGAACCGGATCTCCTGGATGCTCAAATAGTGCTGCACGATCTCCAGCTCCCGCTCCAGCGGTACTTCCTGCTCGCTCGCGTGGCGGAGCGACAGCCGCAGCAGATCGCTCAAGCCATTCACCATGCGCTCGGCTCCTCGCGGATCAACCCCGATGAGCGCGGTGATCGTGTTCAGAGTATTGAACAGGAAGTGCGGTTGGAGCTGCAGCCGGAGGGACTGCACCTGCGCCTGAGCCAGTTGCACTTCCAGAAGTTCGCGGTTACGCGACTCGCGGTGGTATCTCGTTGCCAGGCGCTCGTGCCATAGTGTGGCATACGTCGCGATCGCGCCCCCGACGGCCAGGAGCAGCAGCTTGGCGCCCTCATCCAGAAAGGAGATGGCCGGGGCGCTGCTCGCTGCCACCGGACTGAGAATCAGCGAAAGCTGCCCGGCGCTGACGAAGAGTCCGATGAGTGCCGCGTACTCGATGACCGCGAGCGCGGCCACGAAGGCGGTTTTCGTCGCCGACGAGGCAATGGGTCTCGCGGCGAGGATCACGAAGTACATGAGGAAGATCGGCGTCTTCAGCGCCAGCGTGGGCGAATCTGCGAGCGCGTAGCCACCGATGATCACCGTAACGGCGGTGATATCTGCCAGTGGATTCACGAGCGAGAGCCAGATGGGCAGCGCTGGCCGTCCATAGAACGCCAGGTACTGGAACAGTGTCCAGCTCAGCGTCGGCGCCAGGACGAGCACGTTGACCCGGTTCAAACCCGGCGTCAGCGTCGGAGCATATGCCATCGCCCCGATTGCCAGCAGCAGCAGCACCACGGCGCGCACCGCATTCAGCCGTCGCTCCGCGCGGTCGCGCTCGGCGCGCAGCAGCTCACTGGCAGGGTCGTCCCACAGCGGCTGACCGGGCCGTTCCACCGCCACGGGACGCGGCTGGTCAGTCATTCGATTCGCGCCGAATGGCGAGGACGGTAATGTCGTCCGTGATCGGCGACGAGCCCATGAAGTGGTTCATCGCGTCCTCGACCCTCGCGAGGATTGATGCGGGCGTGTGCGCTCCTGCGCGGAAGACACCGTGCAGACGCTCCTCGGAGAAAATGGCGCCGTGCTTGTTCTGCGCCTCGGTGATGCCGTCGCTATGGATGAGCAGACAGTCGCCACCGGACAGCTCCGCGGTCTCGCGCGCGAATGCGTTGTCGTCGGCGGCACCGATCGTGGGTCCGGTGGGGATGAGTACGGTGCGGATGCCCGCCTCGTTCAGGATGACCGGCGGAACGTGACCGGCGTTGACGTAGTGCACGAGACCGGATCGCGGGTCGAGCACCGCGAAGACCAGTGATACTGCCGTGCTCGCGCTTTCCCGGCGCACATAGCCATTGATGCGCATCACCACATCCAGCGGATCGACCCGCTTCCCCGTCGCCAGCCGCTCGGCGAACGTGCGGAGGACGCTCCGCGTGAGCGCGATGAAGAGCCGCGTATCGGCGCGGCTGGAGTGCACATCGCCGAGTACGACGCCAACGCGGTCGCCGGGCAGGCGCACCACTTCGTAGAAGTCACCGGCGATTACCTGCGCCGGCTTGAAGAACGCCGCCATCTCCACACCGCGCACCCGTGGCAGCTCGCGCGGCAGCATCCCGTCCTCCAGCACGCGCGAGGCGTTCGTCTCGCGGCGAATGGCGTCCATGTACGACAGCTCGTCGTCATGCCGGCGCTTCCGCTCCAGCGAGCTCGAGATGCGCGCGCGCAGCAGGATGGGGTCGATCGGAGTGGTGAGATAGTCGTCCGCGCCCATCTCGATGCAGTGCACGACGCTCTGCATCTCATCGAGGGCGGAAATCATCAGCACCGGGATATCCCGCGTGCGCGGATCACCCTTCAGGCGCGAGAGCACCTCGAAACCGGAGGTCTCGGGCATCAACACGTCGAGCAGCACGATGTCGAAGCGCTCTTCGTGTACCCGCTCCATCGCCTCGCGCCCGCCGGCCGCCACGGCGACAGTGTAGCCGTCCTGAACCAGCCGGCGGGCCAGCAGCTCCCGGTTGATGGCCTGATCATCCACGATGAGGATGTGTCCCGGCTCGCCCGCAAGTCGGGCGCGTGGAGCAGGCAGCGACACCGCAGTTCGCATCTCGGCAGCGAGGTTCGTCATCCCTCCGGGCGGTGTGGACACCGGCATCCCCGTGTCGCCGACGATGGCGCGCACACGTCCCGACGCCAGCGCGATCTTCCGGAGATCGGCATCCAGCGATTCGTTGCCCGTCTTCGCCGCCACGCGCTGTAGCCATTCACAGGCGTTGAGAATGGCGATCGTCGCCACCTCGAATTCGTGGCGCAGCGGACCGTCGAAGATGCTCTGCGCCTGCGGCGTGACTACGACCGATCGGTCGGTCGAATACAGCGCCCGGTTCACAAGCGCGAGCAACGCCTGGCCTTCATCAATGATGCGGGTGAGATCGGGAACCAGATCCTCATGCCGATCCTCTTCCGTCTCGTCCATGATCATCTCGGCGTAGCCGATGATCGCGTTGATGGGGGTGCGCAGCTCATGCCTCAGGCGTGTGAGGAGCGCTTCGTCGGGACTGACGACCTGCTGCTCACCGGGTGCGGGCACGGCCCGCGTGCCCATGCCCGGCGTGCGGCGGCGACCGCGGTATTCGCTCACGCGCGGCCCTTCGCCCACTGCGTGATCTTCGACAGCAGTCTCGGAAGCTCCACCGGCTTCGTCTCGTGGTCATCGCAGCCGGCCTCGAGCGAGCGCTCGCGGTCGCTCGCCATGGCGTGGGCCGTCAGTGCGATCACGGGGATGTGCGCGATGGCGGGATCGTCGCGAAGATGCTTCACCGCTGTCCAGCCATCCATGATCGGAAGACTCATGTCCATGAGAATGACGTCGGGAAGCTCCTGCCTGGCCATGTCGAGTGCCATCTGACCGTTCAACGCGATCGACACGGGAAAGCCGCGGCGCAGCAGGCGGCGGGACAACATGTCGCGACTCAGCTCGCTATCCTCGACGAGGAGTATCCGCGGCATCGGCGTCGATGACGTCATCGGATCAGGGAGAATCTACCCTCGGACACGGGCTCCGTGAGCGCACGGCTGTCGCGGTCTTCCATCCCGTCGTGCGGGGCAATCGCGGGAAGGCGAATCGTAAAGGTGGTTCCCGCACCCGACGCGCTCTCGATCCCAATGGTCCCACCCATCTGCTCCGCAAATCGCTTCGTGAGCACCAGGCCCAGCCCCGACCCGCCATACCGCCGGGTGGTGGACGCATCCGCCTGCGAGAACGGCTGAAAGAGACGCGTCTGCTCTTCGTCGGACATGCCAATGCCCGTGTCGCGGATCGCGAATACCATGGTATCGCCGCCGGCGCCGCGCTCTCTCTGCACCGCGAGCGTGATAACGCCGCGTTCGGTGAACTTGGATGCGTTGCCAAGGACATTGATGAGCATCTGTCGCACCCGCCGCTGATCGGAGCGCATGGCGCCGAGCGCTTTACCTGGAATCTGCTCCAGCCGGTTGCCGTTCCGGTGCACCAGCGGCAGCACCGTTCCAACCACTTCGTCGATCAGTGGCTCTACCTCGAAGTGCTCGACGTGCAGCGACATCCGGCCGGCCTCGATCTTGGCGATGTCGAGCACGTCGTCGATGAGATTCAGCAGGTGCTTCGACGCCGATCGGATTTTCTCGAGGTCCGCGGTGGCAGCGCCCCCCCGATCCGCGTCCTCCTCCTGCAGCAGCTCCGTGTAGCCGATGATCGCATTGAGCGGAGTGCGCAACTCGTGACTCATGTTCGCCAGAAACTGGCTCTTGGCCACATTGGCTTCCTCTGCGCGCAGCGACGACGCCTCCAGCTCCAGCGACTTCTGCTGCACCTGATGCGACGTTTCCTCGAGTTGCCCGATGAGGCCTTTCGCGAGGCGAATGGCGGCGTTGGTACGCTCGCGCAACGCCGCGGCAGTGCGGCCGGTGAAGGCGAGATAGAGACACGCTCCGTACAGGCAGACGAGCTTCGCGATCTCGACGCTGGCGTTGACCTGTCGGTGATCGACCATGACCACATACGTGAGCATCAGCGTGTACGCGATGGGCACCAGGTGCGCGAAGATGAGCGCCCGCCTGAAGCTCGTATAGCTCTGATCCGCGACACGAATGATCAGGATGAAGAAGAGCCAGCTCCCCTCGGCGCCACTGGCATAAATGAGCGTTGCCCAGACCAGCAGGTCGAGGCCCAGCAGCGGAAGCTGGAGATCCCGCGGTTGCGCGCGGAGCCACAGGAGGCGGAGGGCGAGCCACGACAGCAGGCAGTACGCTTCGACCGCGAAAATCAGCGGGCCGAAGAGCGCCCAGTCCAGGCGCCCGGTTGTTGCGCTGAGCAGCACTGCGCCCACCACCACGGCGTTAAAGCCAATGAAGCGCGTGATGGGCAGCGTCCGCACGTTGTAGCGGTAGTACCGCCGCAAGCGCTGACGCTGCGCCTGGTCCGGGTCGAGGGCGACATCGATACCGACATCCTCGGCAGCGCCTACTCCAGCCATCCTGCGCTTCATGTGCTCACGATGCCTGGTGTCGCTGAGAGAGCGCTGTCGTTGTACTCAGCGCCCTCCCTGCGCATTGATCTATAGCATGTGTCGGCAGGTTCGTGCCGTAATCCCGTGCTATAGATCAATGCGCAGGGAGGGCGCTGAGTACAACGACAGCGCTCTCTCAGCGACAC
>JBKJRV010000056.1:0-7881 GCA_046593115.1 Gemmatimonadaceae bacterium | reverse complement strand
CGCTCCGATTCGCTCCAGCGCCTTCGACGCGCCCGCCGCCACCGACTCGGCATCGCGCATCTGCGCCGTCCCGCTCTCGACCGCGGTGGTCACCCGCGTCACGCGATTGCGGATGGTCCGCACAGTATCCGTCACCTCATCCGCCGCTTTCGCACTCTCGTCGGCCAGGGTGCGGATCTCGTCTGCCACCACGGCAAAGCCACGACCTGCGTCACCGGCTCGCGCGGCTTCGATGGCGGCGTTCAATGCCAGCAGGTTCGTTTGTGATGCGATCTCTGAAATCGCTCGCACGAAATTGTCCACGGACATCGTGGCTTCCTGAAGCCCGAGGATTTCGCGCGCCGAAGAATCCACCACGCCGCGGGCACTGAGGAGCGTCGACACCGTGCGCTCGATTTCCGCGCGGGTCTGCGCGGCGGTGGCTCCGATGTCGCGACCAGCCGCCTCGCTGGCTTCCGCGGCCTTGGCGATGATCATGCCCTCTTCAGTCAGTTGATGGGCAGCGGCACTCGCCTGGTTCAACGCGTCCAGTTGCGTGGCCGCGCCCTGCGCCATCTCGGTGACCGCCGTCGTCACATGCTCGGTGGACCCGGCCGCGCCCGTGGCCGCGGCGGCGAGCTCGGCCGACGCGGCCGCAACCTGCCCTGCTTCATCCTGTACACGCTCGAGCAGTGATCGCAGCCGCCCGCGCGCCCGCTCGAGCGACTGGCCGAGCTGCGAATACTCGGACGCACCGGCGCCGTCCTTCGTCGCGAACTCGCCGGTCTCGCGAAAATCACCCGAGCCGATCGCGTCCATTTCGTTTCGGAAAGAGCTCAGCGGTCGCGTCACGGCACCCGAGGTGCTCACGGCCGTCAGGATCGCGACGAGCAATCCCCCGACGATGAACGCGATGAGCAGGCCTTCGCTGCGCTTGATGTTCCGGGAGATTTGCGACTGTCTTTCCGCGACACGCTCTTCTGCGCCGTTGCGCAGCTGCTCGAGCGCGGCATTGATGCGATCGATGTCAGCGGAAGTCGTCTGCAGATTTCGCGCGGCATCTGCATCGCGCCCAATGGTGCTGTAGGCATGGGCGACGGCGACACGAACCTCCACCGCCCCCTGGATCTTGCCAATCTCCTCGAGCTGGGTGCGCTCCGCCGGCGACAGCTCCTGCGCGGCAGCGGCTTCGCGCCGCAACCGGTCTGCCTGGTCGCGAAGCACTTCGTACCGCGCGATGTCCGCCTGGTCGCCCGTCGCCAGGGTGCGCATTCCGCCCACGATCTCCTGCAGAATGGCCGAGGAAACCCGTTGAGAGATATCGAAGCCTCTGTGTACGGCCTCCAGTTCGATACGGCTCTGCTCGTTCGTGCGGCGCAGCGCGTAGAACGAGAACAGGCCGGCAAGGATGAGCAGCCCCACCGTAGCGCCGAATCCCACGATGAGCCGGCCCCGAATGGTCTGGAGCAGCCTCATTGTCCAACCGTGGCGATCACGACCGGCTTGTTGATGACATCATGCTTTGCATTGAACGCAATCGGACCGGTGGCGCCTTTCAGGGCGGGCCGCTTGCTTCCCACCTCGGCGATATAGTCGCGAATCTTTCGGCGATCCGGACCGACCTCGAGGATCGCGCGGCCAATAAGCAGCGCCGCGTCATACGACAGCGCAGCCCGGGGATCGGGCATCTCGTTATAGCGTTGGCGGTACGTCTCGACGAAGGCTCGCGCTTCCGGCGTGCTGGCGCGTTCCGGAACAAAGAATGACGTGAACTTCACGCCGCGATACTCGGTCGGCTTCTTGGCGAGTGGCGCAACCGCATCGCCACCCAGAAACGGCATCCGGACGCCCTCCGCGCGCAGGGCAGCGATGAAGGGCTCGGCGTCTTCCGAACCCCCGGGGAACAACAGCACGTCGGGATTGAGCCGGCGAATGTAGCCCGCATAGGCCGCCCACTCCGTCACACCGGCCAGATACGGATCGCGCTGGACCACTTGCCCACCAGCCGCGGTGAAGATGCGCGTGAACTCCTTCGTCCAATCCTTTCCGTAAGGGTCGTTGCGGTAGATCACCGACGCGCGGCGCGCCTTCAGCGAATCCAGGACGTATCGGGCAGCAGCTTCACTCGCCGCCAGATCGCTCGGGCACACGCGGAAAATCCACTCGCTGCGGCCGCTCAGCGCGGGGCTGGTCCCGGTGGGCGAGACCGCAACCAGCGCGCGCGCACCACCGTGCTCCAGATCGGCGTAGACGGCGGCTGCGTCGAGCGTGGTTCCACTTTCCGGATGTCCCACCACAGCCACGACGGAAGGATCGTCACGCATCAGCGCCGCGATCTGCACGGCGCCGGTGATCTTCTCCGGTCCTTTCCGCATCACGATCGCGCTGCCCTTCCCCGCACGCTCGGCGTTCAGTTGCGCGACCGCGATCTCGACGCCCCGGTAAACCGTGTGCATCCCGGGTCGCTGCGGATTGAGGGCGACCCCGATGGCGATTTCTCCACCCTTGACCTCGGCGCCACGACTACATCCAAGCGCGAGGACGATCCCCAGCAGGGCGGCCGCCCTGCCTGTCGAGCGCCTCTTCAGAACGGCAATCCACATGTCTCGGGAATCAGGGCAGCCAACCCTTTGGGTGGCCGCATTGCTTGACCATTACTTCACTTACGGGGTGCGTCCCCCGGGCGATCGCAACGGTACGGGATCGCCACGGGGGAAGCAACCGCTTGCCACGCGCAGACGCCACCGATAGGCTACGCCCTCCCATGCCCCCCCGACGACGAAAGCGACTCGACCCCGCGGTCTTCAATCTCCCGGTCGAAGAACTGAAGGAAGGACGCTATACGGACCGATACGCGGTTCGGGCTCGCGAGACATTGCTCGCGGATGGCCGATCACCCCGAGCGCTTGTGCAGGTGAGCTGTACGCGCGACGCGTTCATCGGCGGCATCGACGAAGCGATCGCGGTGCTGCGGCTCTGCGCCGACGACTGGAGCGCGCTCACGGTGCACGCGATGTACGAGGGCGATCGTGTCGATGCATTCAACACCGTGATGACCATCGAGGGGCCGTACGAGCAATTCGGCTATCTCGACACGGTGTTCCTTGGCGTGTTGACCCGAGGCACGGGGATCGTCACGAGCATGCGTGGCATTGTCGATGCGGCGCGCCCCAAGCCGGTAATCTTCTTTCCCGCGCGACAGGATCACTGGCGCCTGCAACCCGGCGACGGTTTCGCGGCCATGGTGGCGGGCGCGTCCGGTGTGTCGACCCTTGCGCAGTCGGCGCGGGGCGGCAGCATCCCGGTCGAGACCGTCTCGCACTCCCTCATCGCCGCCTATGGTGGCGATACCGTCAAGGCGACGCAGAAGCTGGCCGAGCGCATTCCGGAGGACGCGCAGCTGATTGCGCTCGTGGATTATCGGAACGATTCGGCGACCACCAGCGTCGCGGTGGCTCGCGCGCTGGAGCACCGCCTGTGGGGTGTGCGGCTCGACACCCCCGACACGATCGTGGACAAGTCACTCCTCGCGCACATGGGGACTTTCGTGCCGACCGGCGTGAACGAGCAGCTGGTGTGGAACGTCCGCAACGCGCTGGACGCGGAAGGATTTGGCGACGTGAAGATCGTGGTATCCGGTAGCCTGACGCGGCAGAAGATCGCGTTCTTCGAGGAGGAGGGCGTGCCGGTGGATGCGTACATGGTGGGCGGCGCACTGCTCGACGAGCGCATTGATTTTGTGGCCGACGTGGTGTCGATCGATGGCAAGACGCAGGCGAAAGCCGGACGGGTGCAGCGCGAGAATGAGCGGATGGAGCGGGTGAAGTAGGCCTGGTCCGGGCTGCGGTGCGTGGTGCGTGGTGCGTGGTGCGTGGTGCGTGGTGCGTGGTGCGTGGTGCGTGGTGCGTGAGGTTTTTTACGCAATACGCAGTACGCAATACACAATACGAAGTACCTTTCGGCTAGATTTCAGGACGTTCTAATCGGAGTTCCATGACCGCGACAAAACTGACCGGCACTGGCGCCGTGATGATGACCACCCTCGAGGAATCTCTCATCCTCCTGCAGCGCGTGCACGGGCTGGTCGAGCAGATGAATCTCGCCCAGAAGAACGGCAAGTCGACGTCCATCTTCGGACTGCAGATTCGGCGGGTGGCCGAACCGATGGTGGGAAAGCTGAAGGGACAGTTCGGCATGCTGGCCGATCAGGTGTCCGCGATTATCCTTGCGGGAACACGTGGCGGCAACGAGATCGCCAAGATCCGCGGCTTGCAGGCCCAGATCGGACTCCTGCGCACGTCGATCGACATGGCGAAGAACAAGGTGAAGGCGCAGCACAGTGTTGCGATTGAGATCGCTCCGGATTGACCCATTTTTGTTCGGGCTGTTGCTGTTTACGCAATACGCAATACGAGCCGCAAGTCTTTTGACTCTCGATATTACCGCGGCGAAAAGGTGCGCCGCCGTACACCGCAGCCCCCGCCGAACTCGCTTGATTTCACTCATTTACGCCGGTAACTTCCCTCCCGACGCAAGCGAATGGGAAGCGCCGCCTGGCGCTCGAACCGCGCACAAGGATCAGGAATGAATTCGAACCACCGGGCGCGCCGGGTTTTCTCCGTCGCGCTGACGGCCGTGCTTATGCTCGCCCTGGCGGCATGTGCGACCGAGTACCCAAATACGACATTCGGCCGCAACACCGAGTTCAATCGCCAGATTGATGATCTCTGGGACATGCTGCTCCTCCTCGGGACGATCGTCTTCATCATCGTCGAGGCCATCCTGGTGTACGCGATCTGGCGCTATCGCTATCGCGAGGGGTCGCCGGAACCGAAGCACGTGCACGGCAACACCACCCTGGAAATCGCCTGGACGCTCATTCCCGCCATCATCCTCGTGGTGATCGCGGTGCCGACCGTGAAAACCATCTTCAAGACACAGGCGAAGGCCCCGGCCGGCGCCCTGGAGGTGGAGGTCATTGGACATCAGTGGTGGTGGGAGTTCCGCTATCCGCAGCTTGGTGTCGTCACCGCGAACGACCTGTATCTCCCGATCGGCAGGACGGTGAACTTTTCGCTCAAGACCGTGGATGTCCTGCATTCCTTCTGGGTGCCGCAGCTGGGCGGAAAGCGCGATTTGATCAACAACCACGTCAACCATCTCTGGTGGACGCCTGATTCCGTGAAACAGGCGGTGGCCTGGAATGGATTCTGTGCGGAGTACTGCGGTGACTCGCATGCGAATATGCGGTTCCGCTCGTTCGTCGTTCCCAAGGCGGACTTTGACAGCTGGGTGGCGCACCAGAAGAGTCCGGCCGCCTTCGGTGCGACTGCGCCCGCGGCTGGCGCGGCACCGGCAACGGTCGCCACCGCGGCGGTCGCGTCGATCCCTCCGGTGACGGGCCAACCCGCTCTCGCAACGTCCCCCACCCCCGGCGCTGCCACCCGGCCGAACGACTCGGCCATGCACGATCCCGCCATGCACGGCGGCACAACGACACCGGTCGTCGCAACGGGCTACACCTATCCGCTCGACAAGCTGCCGGCGTACGTCGTGCCAACGACTCCGCTACCCGAGAAGCTCGACTTCCCGTCGAATCTGCAGGGCGACGCAGCGCGGGGAATGAAGACCTATTCGTCCAGCGCGTGCATCGGCTGTCACATGATTGCAGGCAACCCGATGTCCATCGGCGTCGTGGGACCCAACCTCACGCACATGGCGACGCGCTCGACCATCGGTGCGGGTCTCTACCCGAACGACGCAGCACACATGGCTCGCTGGATCAAGAACGCCAAGCGCATGAAGCCGGGCAGCCTGATGCCGCCGCTTGGTAAAGATCAGATTGATCCGTCCACTGGCAAGAAAGCGATGACCGGCACGCTGACCGATCAGCAGATCGCCGATATCGTCGCGTATCTCATGGCGTTGAAGTAGGAGAATCATGGCTACCGTTGCCGCGTCCCCGACCTACGCACCCAGCACCTACTCCGGCGAACAGACAGGCGTCTGGAGCTGGTTGACGACGGTGGACCACAAGCGGATCGGGATCCTGTATCTCGTCACCGCGCTTGCCTGGTTCCTCGTGGGTGGGCTCGAGGCCGAGATCATCCGCATGCAGCTGCAGGGCCCGAACGGCCGGCTCGTTTCCGCGGAGACGTACAACCAGCTGTTCACGATGCATGGCACGACCATGATCTTCCTCGCGATCATGCCGCTGTCTGCCGCTTTCTTCAACTTCCTGATTCCGCTGCAGATCGGCGCGCGCGACGTCGCGTTCCCGCGCCTGAACGCATTCAGCTACTGGGTCTATCTGTTCGGCTCGCTGCTGATGAACTTCTCATGGGTCATGGGAGCAGCACCGGATGGCGGGTGGTTCGGCTACGTGCCGCTCACCACGCGCGCCTTCTCTCCAGGCCCGAATATCGATTTCTGGAATATCGGGCTGATGATCCTGGGTATTTCGTCGCTCGCGGCCGCCTTCAACTTCCTCACGACGATCATTAATCTGCGCGCGCCGGGTATGCACCTCATGCGCATGCCGATGTTCACGTGGATGTCATTCGTCGTGCAGTTCCTGCTCGTGCTCGCGTTCCCGGTGCTGACGATCGCGCAGGTCTTCCTGTTGTTCGATCGCATGTTCGGCACGACGTTCTACGCCACGGCCGCGGGCGCCGATCCCCTGCTCTGGCAACATCTCTTCTGGGTGTTCGGACATCCCGAGGTCTACATCCTGATCCTGCCGGCGTTCGGCCTTGTTTCGGAGGTACTCCCTACCTTCTCGAGAAAGCCGCTCTTCGGTTATCCGGTCATGGTGTACTCAGGCGTCCTGATCGGCTTCCTTGGATTTGGCGTGTGGGCGCACCACATGTTCGCGGTTGGCATGGGTGCCATTGCCGACAGCGCGTTTGCCCTGACGACGATGTTGATCGCCATTCCCACAGGCGTGAAGATCTTCAACTGGATCTTCACCATGTGGGGCGGCGCCGTGCGTTTCACCGTTGCCATGAAGTATGCGATTGCGCTGGTGGCACTGTTCACCATCGGCGGCATTTCGGGGATCATGCACTCGTCGCCACCCGCCGACCAGCAGCAGACCGACTCCTACTTCATCGTCGCGCACTTCCATTATGTGCTGTTCGGCGGCTCGATGATGGGCATCTTCGCGGGTCTGTATTACTACTTCCCGAAATTCACCGGGCGGATGCTTAGCGAGCGCCTGGGGAACGTGCACTTCTGGACCACGTTCATCGGCCTGAACCTGACGTTCTTCCCGATGCACTTTTCCGGCATGCTGGGCATGCCGCGCCGCATCTATCGCTACGATGCCGGCCAGGGCTGGGAAGTGTTCAACATGATGTCGAGCATTGGCGCGTACCTGCTGGGTCTTTCAACGCTGGTGCTCGTGTACAACCTCTGGAAGAGCTGGCGGCATGGTGCCATTGCGGGGAACGATCCGTGGGGCGCGCCGTCGCTCGAGTGGTCGATTCCGTCACCGCCTCCCGATTACAACTTCGTCACGATCCCCACGGTAACCTCGCGGTATCCGCTGTGGGATATCAAGCATCCGGAGCTCACCACGGATGTCCCGCATACGCACCGCGGCGATCGCCAGGTCGATATCGAGCTGGCCGGCAAGGACGTCGGCAGCGGCAAACTGCCTGGACATGATCAGCGCAGGCCCGAGGAGATTGGCGGATTGCCGCAGGAGAATCGGACCGCGAAGGAGCTCGGGATTTCGATGCCCCTGCCCACCATCAAGCCGTTGATCGTTGCCACCGGGCTGACCATCATGTTCGCGGGTCTGCTGCCCTTTGGGGCATCGGTCGCGCGATCGGTCGCCGGTGCCGATGGTGTGGCCAGCCTTCGGGTCATCGGCATTGCCACCATGCTCATTGGCGCAAC
>JBKJRV010000003.1:0-4290 GCA_046593115.1 Gemmatimonadaceae bacterium | reverse complement strand
CATCAGTCGATCTCATTCCGGCGTCCGAGGAGGTGAAAATCCGGGCACGCGATCTGTTACAGCGCCTGTTGCGAGCGGCGGAGCAGATCAGCATTCGTGGTTACCGCTTCGCGAAGTCCGCGGACTCGCGCTGAGGCGGTCGCGAAGAACGCTACGCGAGCTGGTCGTGGATTTCGGAATTATCGCCCGAATCGATCACAAGTGGTTCCGATTCTCCCAGCGCTTCGAGCACCAGCGACAGTTCGTCCGTCGTAGCATCCAGAGATGCGGAGAGCATACCGGGAGCAAAGTCGAAGCTGATCTGCCGGACCGGCATGAAGCTCTGCCGGTGATGCCGAGTGGCGCCGTGGGCGTTCAGACCCGCCATGTGATCTCGCGTCGCATAGCCGGCGTTATGCTCCCATCCAAAACCCGGATGCCGCGCGGCCAGCGACGCCATCAGCCGATCCCGGGTCACCTTCGCGAGAATGGAGGCGCACGCGATGCTGTGACAGCGTGCGTCGCCATGCACGACCGCGGTGTGCGGAACCGCCAGCGCGCGAATGGCGCGACCATCCACGATGACATGGTCCGGCCGGACCGTCAGCCGGCGCAGGGCCCGCATCATCGCGAGCGTACTCGCATGATAAATGTTGAGCCGGTCGATCTCGCGCACTGATGCGGCGCCCAGTGCATACGCCAACGCACGCTCGCGGATCCTGCCGGCGAGACGGTGGCGTTCCTTCAGGGAGAGCAGCTTGGAATCGTCGACGCCGGGAATCGCGCGCGCGTCAGGCGGCATGATGACGACGCAGGCGACGACGGGGCCAGCCAGCGGACCACGACCGACTTCATCGACACCTGCGAGAAGCGGGCCCCTGGAGGCCCGCAACTCACGCTCGATGGACGTCCAGCGCTTTGGAGAACGATAGGCCGGACGCTTAAGGCCGGCCATCGAGACCTACTCGGCCGATCCGGGAACCGCGACGCGGGTCTTCTTCTCCTTAATGCGCGTGGCCTTGCCGGTGAGGTGGCGCAGGTAATACAGCTTGGCGCGACGCACCCGACCACGGCGGACGACGACGAGCGTCGCGATCATTGGGCTATGGAGTGGGAAAATACGCTCGACGCCAATGCCCCCCGACACCTTCCGGACGGTAAACGTCTCGCTGACACCACCGCCCCGGCGCGCGATGCACACACCTTCGAACGCCTGGATACGCTCCTTGTCGCCTTCACGTACGCGAACGTTCACGCGAAGCGTGTCGCCGGCGCGGAAAGGCGGGATGTCGCTACGGAGCCACTCTTTTTCGGTCTCGCTGAATGCATGCATATGGCGCTCTGGGCTGAAGGGACGGCCCGTGAAAGGCTGAATTGTGGAGAACGGCAAGTTAACACGTGCTGCCGCTCTATGCCAGTTGGCCCATGACCTCGTCTATGGCAACGACCGCCCGGTCGAGGGTGTCCCGGTCATGCACAGCCGAGACAAAGCCGGTTTCGAACTGCGAGGGAGCCAGGTACACGCCCGCGTGCAGCAGCGCGTGGAAGAACATGGCGTACCGGGCCGTATCCGCCGTGCGGGCAGTCGCATAGTCGGTGACCGGTGTCCCTGTGAAGAAGAACCCCCACATTCCACCAATGGCACCGGACTGCAAGGGGACGCCCGCGCCGTTAGCGGCACGGGAGACGGCGCTCGCCATGCGCTCACTCGCTCGCGCGAGCTCCGCATAGACGCCCGGGCGCCCAAGCTCGCGCAGGGTGGCAAGACCGGCCGCCATGGCAATCGGGTTCCCCGACAACGTTCCCGCCTGATAGACCGGTCCTGACGGTGCAATCTGTGACATGAGGTCGCGCCGGCCCCCGTACGCGGCTGCTGGCAATCCGCCGCCGATGACCTTGCCAAGGCAGGTGAGGTCGGGCTCGATGGCGAATGCGACCTGTGCCCCGCCCCATGCCACCCTGAAGCCGGTCATGACCTCGTCAAAGATCAGAAGCGCGCCGTCGCGGGAGGTAATGTCGCGCAGTCCCTTTAGAAATCCTGCCCCTGGAAGCACGAAGCCCATGTTGCCAGCAACAGGCTCGACGATCACCGCCGCAATCTCACCCGGATTCGCGACGAAGAGTGCCCGGACGGCTTCGAGATCGTTGTAAGGTGCCACGAGGGTCCCCGCGGCGGCTCCGGCAGTGACGCCGGGGCTGTCGGGGAGACCGAGCGTCGCTACGCCGGACCCCGCCTGCACGAGCAGCCCGTCGGCATGGCCATGGTAGCATCCAGCGAACTTCACGATCTTCGTTCGGCCCGTGGCCGCGCGAGCCAGTCGCAGCACGCTCATCACCGCTTCCGTTCCACTGGAGACGAAACGCAGCATCTCCACCGCCGGCAGCGCGCCGACAATCATCTCGGCGAGTTCTGCTTCCACCTCAGTGGGCGCGCCGTACGACGTGCCGCGCCCGGCCTGCCGAGTAATGGCTTCCACCACCGCCGGATGGGCGTGGCCCAGGGCAAGGGCGCCCCATGACAACACGAAGTCGATGTAGCGGTTGCCATCCACATCGATCAGGGTTGCACCCTCCGCCCGGTCAATGAATCGAGGGGTTCCCCCGACTCCGCGAAAGGCACGCACCGGACTGTTGACGCCGCCCGGAAAAAGCGCCAGCGAGCGCTCGAACAGCCTGCGGCTCACATCATCCGTCGCCGTCGCTGGCGCGCGCGGAGACGCTGGCGCCGGGCTCACTCGCCCGCTCGCAGCCACTGGGCGACCTGCTTCGCGTAGTACGTGATGACGATGTCGGCGCCCGCTCGCCGAATTCCGGTGAGCGTCTCGAGCACGGCGCGGCGTTCATCAATCCATCCGCGCTCTACCGCCGCCTTGAGCATCGCGTACTCACCGCTCACCTGATAGGCAGCCACGGGCACGTCAACCGCGTCGCGCACCCGGCGAATGATGTCGAGGTATGGGCCCGCGGGCTTCACCATCACGATGTCCGCACCCTCTTCGAGATCCATTCGCACTTCGCGAAGCGCCTCCCGCGCATTGGCAGCGTCCATCTGGTAGGCGCGGCGGTCGCCGAACGAGGGGGTCGAACCGGCGGCCTCGCGGAAAGGACCGTAGAACGCTGAAGCGTACTTGGCCGAATAGGCCATGATGGCGACATGGCGGTGTCCGGCATCGTCGAGCGCGCGACGAATGGCTGCGACCTGATGGTCCATCATCGCGCTGGGTGCGACCACGTGTGCGCCGGCGTCGGCGTACGCGACGGCCGCCTCCGCGAGCAGCGGCAGGGTCGCATCGTTGTCGACCTCACCATCGCCGGTCACAAGTCCGCAGTGCCCGTGATCGGTGTACTCGCAGAGGCAGACATCGGCGATGATGATCGTATCGCTGTTGGCGCGCTGGATGCTGGCGATCGCGCGCGGCACCGGTCCGTTGGCATCGCTTGCACCGCTCCCGCGCGCATCCTTGAGTGCCGGAACGCCGAACAACAGCACCGCGTTGAGACCGGCCGATGACAGGGCACCAATCTCCGCCTCGAGCGATTCGACTGGCCAGCGCGACTGCCCCGGCATCGACAGGATGGGCTGTGCCTCGCCGTGAGCGGCGGTGACGAACAGCGGGTGCACGAGCGACGCCGCATCGAGTCGTGTCTCGCGCACGAGCCGACGCAGGGCCGGGGACTCACGAAGCCGGCGCGGGCGCACATGGTCGCCCGTCGCCAGTGCGGGGAGCGTGTCGGAATCAGTCACGTCACGCATCGGTATCTCGTGGACGGTTGAACCACTCGACCAGCGCGTCGGTCAATCCCTCCGCATCGAACGTGCTCGCGACCGCATCGACGGGCAAGCCGGATGCGCGCGCCGCGGAGGCCGTCACGGGGCCAAGACAGATGATCGCAGGGCGCGGCGAGGCATCTCGCAGAAATTCGGCGTGAGGACCGGACCGCAATCCTTCCAGAAAGTATCGCACCGTGGACGAGCTGCTGAAGGTCACGGCATCGATGTGACCCGCACGAAGCGTTTCGCCGAGCGTTGCGAGTCCGTGACCGGGCACGGTGCGGTAGGCCACCACGTCCTCGACCACCGCGCCGCGGCCGCGCAAACCGTCTCGCAGTGTTGGCCGAGCAATGTCCGCTCGCACCAGGAGTACGCTTTGCCCCGTGAGATCGCCAAACGTCTCGACGAGTGATTCGGCAACGTATCGCTCGGGAATGGCGGTCACCGACAGCCCATTCGCCTCCGCCACACGAGCGGTTGCGGCGCCAACGACGGCGACGCTCGGCGGACGCGACGGCAGTGTGCGTGAGCGGCGGGCC
>JBKJRV010000358.1:0-7456 GCA_046593115.1 Gemmatimonadaceae bacterium | reverse complement strand
TGCGCATCCGTACCTGGCATGTGCCGCCATCGGGGCTCTGGCACGGGCCGAGCTCGATGGTGAATCGCCAGTGCGAATCGACCGGTTCCGTACGGCGCTGTGCGGTCCGCTGGGGAGCGTGGGCGACCGCCTGATCTGGGCCGGCTGGCTCCCGTTCTCGTCCATCCTCGCGATCGTGGCCTTCGGGCTGGGCGCGTCGACGGTGGTCGTTGTCGGGCTATTCCTGCTCGTCTACAACGTGGGCCACGTTGGCGTGCGAGCGTGGGCGCTGCAGCGTGGCCTCGACGAGGGGCTTCGCGTCGCCACGGCACTCGCGCATCCCGTCCTGCGGCGCGGGCCCGAAGTGATTGCGAGGTTTGCCGCCCTCCTGGCCGGCATTGGCCTTCCGCTGGCCCTGCATCGCCTGATTGGACCAGGGACGCTGTTGCTCGGTGGATCGCTGGCGTTCGTCATCGTCGGCGCGTTTGTCATTGCCCGTGCGCGCGGGCGTGCCGAAGGCTGGCGCGTGGCGCTGGGTGTGCTGGTTGCCTTCGTCCTCTTCTCCGTGATAGGCGATGCCTGAGCGTCAGGTCACCATACTTAACAAGCAGGGCCTGCACGCCCGCCCGGCCGCCGAGATTGTCAAGGTGGCGGCGAAGTACAAGGCCGAGATTACCATCTCGCGGGATGATCTCGAGGTGAACGGAAAGAGCATCATGGGCGTGATGATGCTCGCGGCCGAGCAGGGATCGACGATTCAGCTGAAGGCCGATGGCCCCGATGCTGAGCAGGCGATTGAAGCGCTCGCGGACCTTGTCGCGCGGAAGTTCGGGGAGAGCTGATGGAGCGCACCCTTGTCGGCCGCCCGGCGTCTCCGGGCATCGTCGTTGGACCTGTCCATCTGCTCCGATGGGAGGTCCCCGACGTCCGGCATCGGTTCATTCTCGACTCCGAGATCGAAGGGGAGATCGAGCGGCTGCACGACGCCGTCGATCGCGCGAAGGAACGACTGCGACACGTCCGCTCCCGCGCCGAGCGACACGCGGGTCCGGAGGAGGCGGCCATCTTCGACGTGCAGATCGGAATGCTGGACGACGCCGAGCTCCGATCCGGCGTCGAAGATCTCATTCGCCAGCACCTCGGTGCGGAGAAGGCATTCGATATCGTGATGCTGGAATGGCGCCAGCGATTCGCGCGTCACACGATGCCGATGGTTCGGGAACGCGTTGGTGATCTCACCGATGTCCATATCCGGGTACTCACGCTGCTGCTCGGCCTTCCGGATCACGATCCTGTGGACGTGCCCAAGGGCACGAATGCCATCATCGTCACCCACGACCTCACACCGAGCCTGACGGTGCAGCTGGATCGTGACGCCATCGCCGGCATCGCCACCGATGCCGGGACGCGAACGTCGCACGTCGCGATTCTCGCCCGATCACTCGGCCTGCCCGCCGTCGTGGGTCTCCGGAATGCGACGGAGCAGCTCAAGGGAAACGAGCGGGCCATCCTGGACGGCTCTCGCGGGATGCTCATCATCAATCCCGCGGACGAGGACTTCGCCAACTACGAGGAGCGTGGCCGGCGCGAAGCGCAGGAGGAAATCAAGCTTCGTGAGCTGGAGAATGTCGACGCGATCACCACCGATGGCGTGCGCATCAACCTCTGCGCGAACGTCGATATCCCGGACGAAGCGGAACTGGCGGCGCGCAGCGGGGCGGCCGGCGTCGGGCTCATGCGCACGGAATTCCTCGTCATTGGACGGGCCACCATGCCCGATGAGGACGAGCAGTATCGCGCGTACCGCAAAGTGGTGGAGGCATTCGGGGGCCGGCCGGTGATTATCCGCACCTTCGACATCGGAGGGGACAAGCTTCCCGTCGGCGGCTATGCCCCCGAGGCCAATCCCATGCTCGGCTGGCGCGCGATTCGGGTCTGTCTCGATGACAAGGCACTCTTCAAGACCCAGTTGCGAGCGTTGCTGCGCGCGGGCGTGCACGGCAAGGTGCGCATCCTCCTGCCGCTCATCGTCTCGGTCGATGAAGTGCGATTGGCGCACGTGCTTCTGCGCGAGGCCGAGGCGGAGCTCACCGCCGAGTGCGTGCCGCATGATCACCACCTGGCGCTCGGTGTGATGATCGAGACGCCGGCCGCGGCCGTCGCTGCCGACACGTTTGCCGGTGAGGCGAGCTTTTTCAGTATCGGTACGAATGACCTCGTGCAGTACACGCTGGCGGTAGACCGCGGCAACGCCAATCTGGCGGACCGCTTCACACCGCTTCATCCGGCAGTCCTCTGGCTGATCCGCCGCACGGTGGTGGCGGGGCGCGAACACGACATTCCGGTCGGCGTCTGTGGCGAGATGGCCTCGCAGCCATTGACGGCGTTTGCGTTGATTGGTCTTGGCGTTCGCGACCTGAGTGTCGCACCGCGGGCGGTGTCGCTCATGAAGCGCATGATTCGGGGGATCAGTGCGGCCGATGCCGCCGAGGCGGCAGAGGCGGCGCTCCGGTGTGTCACAGCCGCGGACGCGGAGGCACTGCTCAAGGCCAGGCTGGGTAGCTGACAGGTTTGGCAAACGGCGGTTGAGCAGGCCCGCGGGATACTGGAGGGAAAGGAGACGGCAGGCGCCTAGTCTATCCTCGGCCAACCGACTAACCTTCTCGTCCTGCGCGCGACTCACGAAGGAGCTGCGCGAACGCTTCGCTCATCTTCTCACGGATACGACTTCGTGCTCGAACGCCAGCTTTTTACCTCGGAATCAGTCACGGAAGGACATCCGGACAAGATCGCGGATGCCATTTCCGATGCGGTCCTCGACGCCATTATTGCCGACGACCCCGATGCGCGCGTCGCCTGTGAAACGCTGGTGACCACGGGCCTCGCCTGTGTCGCGGGGGAGATCACGACCGATACCTACGTGGACATTCCGGAGCTTGTCCGGAATACCATTGCACGCATTGGCTATACCGACGCCACGTATGGGTTTGACAACAAGACCTGCGCCGTCATCAGCACAATCGGCAGGCAGTCGCCCGACATTGCCAGGGGCGTCGATACGGGCGGCGCCGGCGACCAGGGCATGATGTTCGGCTACGCGTCAGATGAGACGGATGAGCTCATGCCGATGCCGATCATGCTGGCCCACCGTTTAACGAAGCGTCTCGCGACCCTTCGGAAGAACGGGGATCTCAAGTGGCTTCGGCCGGATGGCAAAGCCCAGGTCAGCGTCGTGTACGAAGATGGCATCCCGGTAGAAGTGGCGACCGTCGTCGTGTCGACGCAGCACGGCGAAGACGTTTCGACGAAGAAGCTGCGGGCGGCCATTATCGCGGAAGTGATCGAGGAGTCTATTCCGGTAGCCCTCCGCGCGCGCAAGATCGCGTATCACATCAATCCCACGGGCCGCTTCGTCGTTGGCGGACCGCAGGGTGATGCGGGCCTCACGGGTCGCAAGATCATTGTGGACACGTATGGTGGGATGGGACGTCATGGCGGCGGCGCCTTCAGTGGCAAGGATCCATCGAAGGTGGATCGGTCGGCATGCTACGCGGCCCGGTGGGTCGCGAAAAACATCGTCGCGGCCGGGCTCGCGCGTCGCTGCGAGGTGCAGGTTGCCTACGCCATCGGTGTGGCCCAGCCGGTCTCGGTCTCGGTAGACACTTTCGGAACTGGCAAATTCCCGGAGGCGGCCATCATGAAGGGAGTGCGCAAGGTGTTCGACCTCACACCCAAGGGCATCATCGCGGCGCTCGACCTGAAGAAACCGATCTACTCAGCCACGTCGAGCTACGGCCATTTTGGTCGGACGCCGAAGAAAGAAGGCTTCGGCAGGAAGGGCCACACGCTCTTTTCGTGGGAGCGGACCGATCGGGCAGCCGCGCTGAAGCGCGCGGTGCGCGACGAGCGGTAGGGGAACCCCGGGCGGCACGGGCTGGTACTTGATGACATGATAGAAGTCTTTGTCGCCCGGCTGGGGCTCGACAGTGCGACGAGCTCGTACGTCGTGATACTGCAGGAGAAGGGGGGACAACGGCTGCTCCCGATCTGGATCGGGCAGTCGGAAGCGGAGTCGATCGTCACGCAGATGAACAATGTGAAGCGTGATCGGCCGATGACCCACGACCTCTGCAAGAGCCTCATCCTTGGCCTGGGCGGCGCTCTGCGTCGAGTGCAGATCACGCGAGTGCAGAAGAACACGTACTTCGCCGAGCTGCACATTCATCGTGGCGAGTCGGTGGTGCACGTCGATGCGCGGCCCTCCGACAGCATCGCTATCGCCCTGCGGCTCGCCGCACCGATTTATGCGCCGGAGTCGCTGCTCACGGCTGTCGCGGCTGAGGAGGAGGAGGCAACCGAAGACAGTGGCCCCGACATCGCCGCGGCAACGGAGGAGCTCAAGCTCGATGCGGAGCAGCTCAAGCAGTATCTCGCGAGTCTGCGCCCCGAGGATTTCGGCAAATTCAGTATCTGAGTGCCGGCGCTGCATCGTGCGTCGGTGAGTATCCGATACGGAGCCTGTAGACGGGGCTTCCGGTGCGTCGCGGTATCGATCCTTGTGGGCCTTCCGGCGGCGAGTGTCGCCCAGGTGGAGAGCGCTCCGGGAACGCGTCGTGTCGCCCTGGGCCGGGTGGAGCGGGCGCTCGGGGACACGTCGGTGGCGCTGCCAGACCAGTGGGTGACGCTGCACCGGGTGGGACGCGACACCGCCGCACCGCTCGACTCGGTGAGAACGGATGCCCGCGGACGATTTGGCTTCCGGTATCAACTCAGTGGAAGTTCCGACGCCATCTACTTCGCGTCCTCGACGCATGGCGGCATAGCCTATTTCACACCGCCGCTGACGGGCGCACCAACCGATCAGGGCGGGCTCGAAATCGTCGTCTTCGACACGTCGTCCGCCTCCCGTCCGCCCAGTATTCGCGGCCGGCACATCATCGTCGCAGCCCCGTCGCCGTCGGGTGTACGCACCGTGATCGAAGTATTCGAGATTGCCAACGACAGCTCGGTGACGCTGGTCGCGGGACCAGGTGACGCGCCGACCTTCACGGTCATGGTGCCGCGGACCGCAACCGCGTTTCAAGCGCGCGAGAGCGACGTTGCAAAGGACGCCATCACGCTTCGCGACGGACGCGTCGAGGTGCGCGCGCCCATCGCGCCCGGTCTCCGCCAGATCGCATTCTCGTACGAGATGCCCAGGCGCGCGAAATCTCTGCGCTTTCCGGTCGAGCGGCCCACTCCGGTGCTCGAGGTCCTGGCGGAGGAACCACTGGCTCGGGTAGGCGGGGGCGCTGTGACGGAGGTGGATCCGGTGAACATCGACGGACGCGGCTTTCGACGATACCTCGCACAGGATCCGCCCCCGGCCGGTGTAGTGACGATGGATTTTCCCGCGACGCCGACGGCGACGCGCCAGGTGTATCTGGCCGTCGTCATCGTGGCCGTCGGAGCAGCGATGCTCGCGGCACTCGCTCGCGCCGCGATGCGCCGCCGGTAGCACTTGCCCGAGCGGTCGGGTGACGCGTAGCTTACTCGTATAATTCATCGCGGACGGGAGCCACGGAAGCCGGTGCAATGCCGGCGCGGCCCCGCCACTGTAACGGGTAGCAGCGCGCACTCAGCACGCCACTGACAGCAGTCGTCGGGAAGGCGAGTGGGCGACCCGGAGCCAGGAGACGACTCGTCGTCCGCGCCACAAATCAACCCTCGGGGGAGGGTCGGTGGCGTCCTGGCGCACCCCTGTGCCATGTCGTTGCGGGCATCCTTCCACGAGCAGGGTGCCCGTTCGTGCGACTGATCCTCACGCTCTGCCTCACGCTCCTCGCCGCCGCCTGCACCGAAGGCACGCGGGCGCCGAGCGCCGCCAGCGTGGATGATTTCGGCGATACCCTGCGCCTCGCCTCAAGCCCGAAGCGGATCGTCTCACTCAATCCCACCACCACCGAGATGATGTTCGCGCTCGGTGCCGGCGACCGCCTCGTTGGACGCACGACCTGGGACCTCTATCCGGACTCCGCCAGGCTCATTCCCGATCTCGGCAACGGCATCCGTCCGAACGTCGAGGCTGTGCTCGCCGTCCGCCCTGATCTCGTGGTGCTGTACGCAAGCGCGGACAACGCTGCCGCCGCACGCGCGCTGCGCTCGGCCAACGTCGCCACGCTGGCACTCAAGATTGACAGTATCGGCGATTTCAGGCGCGCCCTCGCACTGGTTGGTCTTGCGCTCGGTGATTCGGCGCGCGCCGCCGTTGTTTCGGACTCGGTCATGCGCTCCATCGCGCGCGCCCGGAGCGCCACGACCGGCAAGGCCCGTCCCACGGTATTCTGGCACATGTGGGATAGCCCGCTGCTCACCATCGGCCGCGGGAGCTACCTCAGCGAGCTCGTTGCGATCGCCGGAGGTAGCAACGTCTACGATTCTCTCCCTGAACCCTCGCCGCAGATTGCGTTCGAGGATCTCGCGCGCCGGGATCCCGAGATCATTCTGGCTGCGCCGGAAGGTGTGGCGCGCATTCTCGCCAATCCCGCGTGGCGGCGGCTCAGGGCGGTGCGCACCGGTCGCGTGCTGGCGGTCGATACCACGCTGGTATTTCGACCCTCGGTTCGCCTTGGGGAAGCCGCGCTGTCGCTCGCGGCGCTCATTCACCCGCGCTCCGGGCCGTGAACGCACGGTCGCGGTTCTGGCTGTTCGCGCCGCTCGCGCTGGCAATGGTCGCCACCGCCGCGATCATGTACGGTACTGTCTCCATTCCGGCAGGAGACGTGTGGTCGGCGCTTGCGGGGCACGGCGAATCCTCCACTGTGACGATCGTGCGCTCACTGCGGTTGCCGCGCACTGTGCTCGCCGCGCTCGTGGGTGCCGCGCTCGCCATGGCAGGAAGCGCGCTCCAGGGCTCACTCAGAAATCCGCTGGCCGAGCCGTATCTGCTGGGCGTCTCGGGGGGTGCGGCGACCGGAGCCGTGATTGCGGTGGTGGCGGGGGTGCGCGGGGCGGCATTCATCCCGTTAGCGGCCTTCGCGGGTGCGCTGCTCGCGGTGTTCGTCGTGCTGATCCTCGGACGTGCGGCAGGCGGGCGCAGCGACGGCCGAGTGCTGCTGATGGGCGGCGTCGTTGTCGGCGCGTTCGCGAATGCAGCGATCATGGTGACGCTCGCCACGGCGCCCGCCAATGAAATTCGCGGCGCGCTCTGGTGGATGATGGGCTCTGTCAGCGATGCCGATTGGCGTCAGGTGGCCTGGCTGGCCGTGTACGCTGGCCTGGCGGGCGCTGCGCTCGTCTACGCAGCTCGCGATATCGACTTGCTCGCCCTGGGCGACGACTCCGCTGCGGCGCTGGGCCTGAATGTGGATCGGGCGGGAGCGCGGATTTTTCTCATCGCGTCGCTGCTCGCGGCGGCGACGGTGGCGGCCGCTGGTCTCGTGGGATTCGTGGGCCTCGTGGTGCCGCATCTTGTCCGCGCGCTCGGACTTCGACATCA
>JBKJRV010000019.1:0-3727 GCA_046593115.1 Gemmatimonadaceae bacterium | reverse complement strand
GCCTTCACGCCATCGACGATCAGGGTGTAGACGGTGCCAGGCACGCCGCCGCGAGTCGTCGCATCAATGATGATCAGACGGTCATACCCGGTGATCAACTCCTGCGCGAGCCGCATCCCTCCCGTCCCGACATCGAGCAACTCGATGTCGGCGCCCGCCACGCCGCGGTCGGCGAGGCGCCGCAGCACTTCGACGCCGAACCCGTCGTCGCCCCGCAGTACCTGGCCAAAGCCCGCAATGAGCGTGCGGGTCATGCGTGCGCCGCCGCCGTTGTCGTGCGTGCCGTGCCGACGACGACCTGCACCACGCCGTCGCTCGCTCGCACAGGCAGAACAGTGAGATGCTCATCGCGCGATGCATCAGGACGGTCTAGGCGATGGCCTGTACGCACGTCGTAGCGGCAGCCATGCCAGCTGCAGCGCAGCTCCGTTCCCGCGAGCGTGCTGTAGTCGAGCGGCAGCGGGCTGTCGCCGCAGGCGTTCCTCACGGCAAAGAACTCGTCTTCGACTCTCACCAGCAGCACCGCAACACCATCCGCGATGAGCCCCTTCACTGTCCCGGGCGAGATGTCTTCGACGCGACACACGTCGCGGTAGACCGGTCGAAACGCGCGCTGCAGGGATGCCAGCGGCAGAAAGGTCGATTCCGCCGGCGCAGGGCGCGCTCCTTTTCCGTCACGGATCTCGAGCTCCTGAAAGCCGAGCAGGCCGGCGCGCAACGCTTCCTGAAGGTCGCGCACCGCGCCCTCGTATGGTGCATCCGCCGGTGTAACTCCGTGGAGGCGCACGGTGACCACTCCACCCAGCACCTCCACCAGCTCGACATTGATACCGTAGGCATGCAGATGCCCCCGTACCGGGTCGAGCGCTTCCTCAGTCAGGGTACGGCGGTCCACGGCAAGCAGATCATACGACATCAACAGCAGCCGAATCGCGGGATCTCCCGTGAGCCGGTTGACGAAGGCATCACCGGCCATCGATTGAATCGCTCCCATGAGATGGCCGAGCGCCGTGCGATGCACGGTGTCGATGCGCTCCAGCAGCGCCGCCGTCGCCGCGCCAACCGCGGGATCCGCATGAGACGACAGGGTGGCAATGAGCTCCTCAGCCTCCGTCAGCAGATCCGCCGAGGCGGTAGTCGTTTCAGGAGAAGCGTTCTCGGCGGTCATGTCGCGACCGGTCGCGCCGGAACCGCGATCCATCCGCCGCCGAGCGGACGCAGGGGGAGCTCTAGCCCGGCCGCCTCGTTGGTGGCGAAGTGAAGGGCCATCCGTCGCACTTCCGCATACGCACCGGCGACTGAGGGACTCATTTCGTCTCCGAACGCATGCTCGATCGGCTCGACCTCGATCACGATGGTCTCATCGGGCAATGCTTTCATCCATTCGACCACGATGAGGGTGTTGTCGAGCAGGATCACTCCGGTGACGGCGTCTACCACGCAACGCTGGATCTCATCGTCGGACGGAAGCGAGTGATCCCATCGGTAGGCGCTGATGGTGCCCGGCGGACGACCATCCTCACGGGCGATGGCGGTAATGAACACCGCCCGCGTGATCGGCGATTCTCGCGCTTCGTCGAGGAACCACTGCGCGACCGCGACTGGCCCGTAGCACAGATCCTCGACCAGAAGCGCGGGTGGATCGGCCAGCGGCTCGAGCTCATCACTCATCACGATCCCGAGTGAGTGATCCCGCAGGTTGCGGTAGCCGACCCCGCCGATTACCGCGCGCATGGTGTCATGACAATTATCAGTCGCGCGGCCTTCGGCGGCGCTCCTGCGGGATGACAATTATTCGTCGAGTCCACAGGCGCAGGTGTTGACCTCGCGCGTGATCATCCCGGCTTCCGACTGGATATGCGTCGTACACGGCATGCACGGATCAAAGCTTCGAATCGCACGCAGAATGTCCACGCCCCGGAAATCCTTGGGATCGGTCGATTCCTCGAGCAGCGGCGTGTTGATGACCGCCTCCTCGTACGGGCCTGGCTGTCCCCACCGGTCTGTGGGAGACGCATTCCACGTGGACGGAGTGACGATCTGGTAGTTCGACACAGCGCCGCGATCGAGCACCAGATGATGCGTGAGGTAGCCGCGCCCCGCGCCCCAGAAGCCGACGCCCATCTGCTCTCCCCGCTTCGGCATCTCGAACTTGGTGGAGGTCTTCGTGTCGCCATCCTTCAGGCGTTCCATGGCCGCCATCCAGTTGTTCATCGCGATCATTGCGGTAAAGCCGACGCAATGCGCGCGCGACCGGTTCCGCTCGAAGGCGTTCCAGATATCGGGCACGTGCCACTCGATCTCCATCTCAGGCAACTTGCCTCGCGGCAGCCGAACTTTCAGCGAGTGACCGGTTGACTCGATGAACGGATTGTCGGGAAGCTTCTGAGCCACGGCCGTGTTCCACATGCGCGCATAGCAGCCAGCCTCCATGCCGAGGCGGTCCCAGCGCGGCGCGGTATCCCAGGTGTACTTCTCCTTCCAGCTCTGCGCACCGGGCTTGGGCTTCGTGATCTTGTTCCACGGATGGTGTGGTGACAGCGGGAGACCAGCCGGATCGGTAGCGAAGTGCTGCTTCTGGCCGTTCTCGGTCCACCCATCGTAATACGAGTGGTCGATGAACTCCTCGATCCCGATGTTGATCTTGTGCAGATCGGTGGTGACGAGCTTGCCGTCCACGATCGCGCCCGGCGTGGCCCACCGCCGGTTGCCCCATTCGTTGGCGTTCGCATAGGTGGTGTCGTACGCATCGGCATGATCGAAGATGCCGGTATCGATCATGTTGGCGCGTCTCGCACCGACCATCTTGTACTTCGGATCCGCCTCGTAGAAGAACTCGGTGATGTCGTCCCAGATGCGCGCGATCTTCTTGCCGTAGTCGAAGAACTGGCTCATACGGACGTACATCTCGTTCATCACCGTGAGGTTGATGGTCGAGCTCATGCCGCCCGGCACGATGGTCTGCGGGTGCGGATACTTGCCGCAGATCAGCACGTACGCCTCGCGTGCCACCCGCGTCATCGCGAGCGCCTCGAGATAGAGACTTCCGCTCAGCGGATTGAGGTCCGTCATGAGGTCGAACATCGTCTTGTACCCGTGCACGTCCGTGTACCTGGCAGGCGTGCTGCGCGCCCGGTCCAGCAGTGCCGGATTCGTCCCCTCGACAATCGCCGCCGAATAGTCCGGCCCGGCGAGCAGGTGCAGGTGGAGCGGGTGATCGTAGAGAAACTCGAGCGCCAGGGCGAGGTTGCGAATGACCACGCCGAGCGGTGGTGGCTCGCAGCCGATCGCCATTTCGATGGCGAGCGCGGAGCATGTGGAGTGCACGCCGCCACAGACGCCGCATGCGCGGCTGGTGATGTAGATCGCGTCGCGCGGATCGCGGCCAACCATGATCACTTCGTAGCCGCGAATCACCGTCGCGACGGATCGCGCTTCGATGATCCGTCGCTCCTTCAAGTCGGCGACGGCATGAAATGCCAGGGCGCCGGCCACCCGGGTCACCGGATCGAAGTCGACCGACTTGACGTGCCCGTTGCGCCGGACGAGTTCCTCCACCTGTTCCTGCGTCAGTTGCAGGGGCACGTTGGCCGGCGCCGTGGCCGCCGCGTACGGATTCGGGATGCCGCCGCGCAGCGACGCGCGGCCCTGGTCGTCGAACTCGACTGGCAGATTCTTGAAGCACATGCGGAAGCCGTCCTTCTAAAGCCGGAATACCGTGGCCGCG
>JBKJRV010000017.1:0-4269 GCA_046593115.1 Gemmatimonadaceae bacterium | reverse complement strand
CTCGGCGTTTCCTCTGCTCGTCACCGACGAAACGGGCAAGGCACTCACCGATGTGCTGTTCGACAAGCTCGCTCAAATCGGTCCCGGCCTCGGCGCGATCGGAGACGCCGGATTTTCGCCGCGGCTCGCGAAGAGCTGGGACTGGCGGAGTGACTCCCTCTCAATCGCCTTCCACCTCGATCCGGCGGCCCGCTTTCACGACGGCACACCGGTGACGGCCGGTGACGTTCGCTACACCTTCCGCATCGCCAAGGACACGATGCTGGGATCGCCGACCACGGAGCTCCTCTCGAACATCGACTCCGTCACCGTCGTCGATTCGCTGACGCCGGTGTTCTGGTTCCACCAGCGCTCACCGACGCAGTTCTACGATGCGGTCTATCAGATCGCGCCGGTTCCCGAGCACGTGTACGGCAAGGTTCCGGTGGCCGAGCTCAAGACATCGGACGTGACGCGCACGCCAGTCGGCACGGGCCGGTTCCGCTTTGTCAAAAGGGAGCCGGGTGTCCGGTTCGAGGTCGTGGCGGACACGGCGAATTTCCGCGGCCGGGCCAAGCTCGATCGGGTGATCTTCCTGCTTTCCCAGGCGGGGACGTCGGCGGCGGCGGCGGTGCTGGCGGGCGAGACCGATTTCTATGCGGCGTTTCCGATCGACCAGGCCGAAAAGCTCGACAGCACCTCGATCGTTCGCAGTCTGCCGCACTCAGTGAACGGCTACGGATTTCTCGGCATGAACACGCACGCGAGGAAATCCTCGACGCGCCCGCACGCCATTCTCGGCGACATCGCCGTGCGCCGGGCGCTCTCGATGAGCCTGGACAGGCAGAGCATGTTGACGAACGTCTTCCGGAGCGGTGGCCGACTGGCGTACGGTCCCTTCCCCACCGGGGCGGACCTGAGCGACAGCACGATCGCGATTCCGCCGTACGACACGGCTGCCGCCAATGCCGCGCTCGATGCCGCCGGCTGGCGACGCGGCGCGAACGGGGTGCGCGTGAAGAATGGCCAGCCGCTTGCCCTCGAAATCATGGTACCGAGTGTCAGTCTGCCGCGCCTGCGTTTCGCCGAGTTGATTCAGGATCAGTTGAGCCGCGTCGGGTTCAAGATCGAGGTGGCGCGCGTGGCGCCACCGCAATTCACGCCGCGGCAGAGGGGCGGCGATTACGACCTCGTGCTGATCACGGTGGTCACCGATCCGAACGTCGCCGGGATTCAGCAGTGGTGGTCAGGCCAGGCGGTCACCACAGGCACCAGTGCGATTCAGTACCGGTCCCCAATGGTCGACGCGATCCTCGACACCGCCCATCGCGCATTGAACCCCCAACAGGTGCGCGGTTACGCGTCCCGGGCGTTCAAGCAGATCATTGATGACGTTCCGGCGGTGTGGCTTTACTCGGCGGGCACAATCGCCGCAGTGAACAGCCGCATCGACGTCGCTCCGTTCGGGCTCGACGGATGGTGGGTGAACCTCGCCGATTGGTCCATACCGGCCGACAAGCGCATCGACCGCGACCGCGTCGGTCTCCGACCGGCGGCGCCGTAACGCGTGCGGCGATTCATCGCCGCACGTCTCGGGCAGGCCGCGCTCGTCGTCCTTATCGTGACGATGATCGCGTTCCTGCTCCTGCGCCTCGCGCCGGGTGATCCGTTCAGCTACGACGAATCGGGCATTTCCCCCGCGGTCCAGGCCCGATGGCGGGCTGCATTCGGATACGATCGGCCGGTGCCGGAACAGTTCGTCCGCTACGTGGGGAACGTCACCCGTGGAAATTTCGGGTACTCGACCATGCAGCGGCGACCGGTCCACGATGTCATCGCCGATGCGCTGCCTCGGACCCTGACGCTCGCCGTCTGCAGTATCGCGCTTGGGATTCTGCTCGGGACGGCGCTCGGAATCGCGGCGGCAGCGAAGCATCGATCGGCGCGTGACCGCGTCATCTCCTCGTTGTCCGTGGTCGCGTATTCGATTCCGGACTTCTGGCTGGCGCTGATCATTCAGATGAGCATCGGCTTCGGGCTGGGCCTGTTTCCGATCAGCGGCATGTCCGACCCGGTAATCGCGGACTATGGCACGGGACCCCAGGTGCTGGTCGACCGCCTGCGACATCTCGTCATGCCGGTGATGACACTGACGATTCTCATCAGCGTCGTGCTCGCGCGATTCCAGCGGGCGGCGTTGATCGATATCTTGCCGAGTGATTTTCTTCGCACCGCGCGGGCGAAGGGGGCGACGGAGCGGGCGGTGATTACCCGCCATGCGCTGCGCAACGCGCTGACGCCGACGATCACGATGCTCGGCCTGATCGTCCCATCCGTACTCGGCGGCATCTACTTCATCGAGTACGTCTTCGACTGGCACGGCCTCGGGTGGCTGACGGTGAAGGCCGTCCAGGAGCGCGACTACGACGTCGCGACGGCCAGCGTCATCATCTCGGGCGTTCTCGTGGCGGCGGGCAGTCTGACCGCCGACATCCTCACGGCCATCCTCGATCCGCGGATCCGCGATGCGTGACGCATCGCGACCGGCCGCACGGAATGCGATGGGGAAGGACGCGCTCATCGCCGCGTCCTTCGTCCTGGTCATCGTAACCATCGCGCTCGCTGCCCCGCTCATCAGCCCGTACTCGCCCTCGACGACCCTCGACATCGTCAACCTGCGCGCGCAGGCGCCGACCCTCGCGCATCCGTTCGGAACCGATCTCGCCAGCCGAGATCTGCTCTCGCGCGTGATCTACGGAGCTCGCACCTCCCTGTCCGTCGCCCTGCTCGCCGTCCTGCTCTCGACGACGCTCGGCGTCGCGTACGGCATGATCGCCGGCTACCTCGGGGGGCTCGTCGACACAGTGCTGATGCGCGCGCTCGACGGCCTTTTGTCGATCCCGCGCGTGCTGCTGCTCATCGTGATGTTGTCGTACTGGGAACAGGGGGCCACCGCGCTGATCGTCGGCATCGGCATTACCGGCTGGTTCAGCATCGCGCGGCTGGTGCGCGCCGAAGTCATCGCGGCGAAGCCCCGCGAGTACGTCGCCGCCGCGGTCGCGCTAGGTGCCAGCAGGTCCCGTGTCGTCATCCGGCACATACTGCCGAACGTGATCGGTCCGGCGATCGTCGCCGCGACGGTCGCGGTCGCCGGCGTGATCGCGCTCGAAGCGGGCCTTTCATTCCTCGGGTTCGGCGCCCGCACCGCCAACGCGAGCTGGGGCTCGATCATTCTCGACGGGCAGGGGGCGTTTCAGTTCTGGTGGATTCCGCTTTTTCCCGGCCTGGCCGTGGTCGCGACCGCGCTGGCGTTCAATGTGCTTGGCGACGGATTGCGGGATATGATCGCTGGGCGCCGGGAAGAGGTCAGCATATGAAGGAATGGCCTTCCGCTCGGCCGTTGGCCCTCGGCCTTCCGCATCGGCCTTTGGCCATTCGCCTCGCTCGCTGTCCCGGCAAACGGCGAGCGCGCCGAGGGCCGAGCGCGGACGCCGAGAGCCGAGGGCTAATGGCCGAGCGCATGGCGGGGCTGACGGCACAATCCTCGCGCCCCAGTGATCGGCGACTGTATTTTGCCCACACGCTCGACGGACCGACCCTTTGAGATCCTGAATGGCTGACCCACTCCTCTCGATCCGGAATCTCCACACCTACTTCTATACGGAAGCGGGCGTCGCCAGATCGGTCGACGGCGTGAGTCTCGACATCGCCCAGGGCGAAACGGTCGGTCTCGTCGGCGAATCGGGCTGCGGCAAGTCGGTGACGGCGATGTCCGTCCTCCGTCTGATCCGGCCTCCGGGACGAATCGAGCCCGGCAGTGAGATCACCTTCGAGGGCAAGAACATCATGACCCTCGGCGACAAGGACCTGCGAGCGATCCGCGGCGCCCGCATCGCGATGGTCTTCCAGGAGCCGATGACCGCGCTCAACCCGGTCTTCACCGTCGGGAATCAGATCGCCGAGGTCGTGCGGATTCATGGCGGGTCGAAGGAGGAAGCCTGGAAGCGGGCCGTCGAGATGCTCACGATCGTCGGGATTCCTTCACCCGAGCAGCGGGCGAAGGAGTATCCGCATCAGCTATCGGGCGGGATGCGGCAGCGCGTCGTGATCGCGATGGCGCTGGTGATGAATCCCGCGCTCGTGATCGCGGACGAGCCGACCACCGCGCTCGACGTTACGATCCAGGCGCAGATCCTCGAGCTGCTGCGCGATCTGCAGACCAAGTTTGGGACCTCGATCCTGTTGATCACGCACGACCTCGGTGTCGTGGCCGAGACCGCGTCGCGCGTG
>JBKJRV010000261.1:0-3403 GCA_046593115.1 Gemmatimonadaceae bacterium | reverse complement strand
CGCGTCGAAGCGCACGTCGCGACATGCGCCGATTGCAAGGCCGAAGTGGCCTTGCTGCATCGGGTGCGCCGGAGCGGCCAGCTTCAAGGGGTGTCGGTTGACGTCGATCGCATTGTTCGCGCGCTCCCAACCGCCGCCGCGGGACAGCGCCGCAGGCACTGGGCCCATTCGCCGTCGCTGCGGATTGCCGCCACGTTCGCACTTCTGATTGGCGGAGCCACCTGGTATGCCGGCGAGCGCTCACGCCGCGAGCAGCCGGCGGAGGTCGTGATCGCAGCAACCAATCCCGCGACCGCCGTTACCCCTGCGCCCGCAACCGCTCCCGTTTCCGCTGTGGCGGTCGCTCGTCCCGTGAACACGCCGGTTGTCATCGCCGCGCCCGGACTGTCACTCGATGGCGGTCTCGATGATTTCAGCGACAAGGAGCTTCAATCCCTGCTCTCGGCGCTCGATTCGTTCGATGCTCGGGTAGGTGCCGAACCCGAGACGGTTGGGCCGGTGCTCGGTTCGGAGGGCACGCGATGAACGCCATCCGATTGGTCATGGCGATGGCCGCAACGCTCGCCCCGATGGCCGTGAGCGGGCAGGGAGGCGGTGGGCAGAACCCCAACCGGCAGGCCGTGGAGCAGCGCGTGCGCGAGCGCATGGCCACCATGATCCAGAAGCGACTGGTCCTCACGGATGACCAGATGAAGAAGCTGGGTGAGACGAATCGCCGTCATGACGAGCGTCGGCGGTTATTGCTCGATCAGGAGCGCGATGTTCGCATGGGCATGCGCGATGAAATGCTTCTGAACGACAAGGCCAATCAGACGAAAGTAGGGGAGCTGCTGGATCGTTTGCTGAAGGTGCAGCGCCAGCGACTGGATATCGTCGAGCAGGAGCAGAAGGAGCTCGCCGGCTATCTGACGCCGGTACAGCGAGTGCAGTTTCTCGCCTTGCAGGACCAGATGCGGAAGTTTCGCGACGAAGCGCGCCGGGGTGGAGCGAACTCACCTGGGCCCCGTGGGCGCGGGGGCCCACGGGGCAAGCGTCCCATGGGAGAAACGCGAGAACCCTGATTTCCCATTGTGCGTAGCGCGCCGTCACCATTGAGGGCGCACGTCTCCACGACTACGTTTCCATCCGTTGCGCCCGGGTGGTGGAATTGGTAGACGCAGGGGACTCAAAATCCCCCGACTTTCGGGTCTTGCGGGTTCGAGTCCCGCCCCGGGCATTTCGCAGGTCCCGCGTATCGCGCACCAGCGGCGCGTTCGTTGTCGGAGGCTTGCCCGTGCGTCCGTTCTGCGGGTAGCTTACTCGGCCTCCTCACAAACACTCTCCTCACATGGCGAATTACCGTTTCGCGCGCGTGCCATCATCGGGCGACCGCATTGGCTTTGCTGATGGCAAACTCCATGTGCCCGATCAGCCCATCGTTCCGTTCATCGAGGGCGATGGCACAGGCCCGGACATCTGGAAGGCTTCAGTGCGGGTTTTCGATGCCGCCGTGCAGCGCGCGTATGACGGCAAGCGGAAGATCCAGTGGATGGAAGTGTTCGCCGGCGAAAAGGCCTTCAAGCAACACGGCGACTGGCTCCCTCAGGAAACCGTGGATGCCTTCCGCGAGTTTCGCGTCTCCATCAAGGGTCCACTCACCACGCCGGTCGGCGGCGGCATCCGTTCCCTGAACGTCACACTGCGGCAGGTGCTCGACCTGTATGCCTGCATTCGCCCGGTCCGTTATTTCGAGGGCGTCGGGGCGCCGATGAAGGAGCCCGAGAAAGTTGACATCGTCATTTTCCGGGAGAACACGGAAGACGTCTACGCCGGGATCGAGTGGAAGGCCGGAAGCAAGGAAGCGGAACAGGTCGCCGATTACCTGCGGAAGAATTTTGGGAGCCAGATCCGGGAGAAGTCCGCCATTGGCATCAAGCCGATGTCCGAATTCGGCTCGAAGCGCCTCGTGGAGATGGCGGTGCGCTATGCGATGAAGAACAACCGTCCCTCCGTGACGCTGGTCCACAAGGGTAACATCATGAAGTTCACGGAAGGCGCCTTCCGGGACTGGGGCTACGAGGTGGCGAAGGAGCGCTTCGAGGATTGCACCACGACCGAAGCCGACCTCACCAGGGCGGGTGCCAGGGCACGCGCGGACTGCCTGGTGATCAAGGATCGCATCGCCGATGCCATGTTCCAGCAGCTGCTGCTGCGCCCCGACGAGTATTCCGTCATCGCGACACCGAATCTGAATGGCGACTATCTCTCCGATGCGGCAGCCGCGCAGGTGGGCGGGCTGGGCATTGCCCCGGGCGGCAACGTCGGCGACGGACTGGCCGTGTTCGAAGCCACACACGGCACCGCGCCGAAGTACGCCGGGCTCGACAAGATCAATCCGGGCAGCGTCATCCTGTCGGGCGTGATGATGCTCGAGTACATGGGGTGGGACGAAGCGGCACGGATGATTGTGCGAGGTCTGGAGACTGCGATCAAGTCGAAGCGCGTCACATACGACCTCGCGCGACAGATGCCCGGATCCACGGAAGTCTCGACCTCCGCCTTCGCCGACGGCATGATCGCGGGACTCAGCGCCTGATCTCCCGCCCCCTTACACTCCCTCCATGCCGCTGACGCTTTCGCTCCGTCGCACCGCACTTGATACGCTGAGTGTCCCGCTGCTCGTCATCGCGATGCCTCCCGAGAGCACCGCCGTCGGTGAGCTGCGCGCGCTCGATAACAAGATCGGCGGAGCGCTCAGTCGTTCGCTCGAACGCCGCGATTTCCGCGGCGCCCGCGACGAGATGCTTCACCTGTCCGGAGGAGCCGAAGGTGTCCAGCGGGTGTTGCTTGTCGGCTTGGGAAAGGGCACCGACCGCGCGAGCGCGGTGCGCCGGGCGGCGGCCGTTGGCGCGCGCAATGCGCGGCGCATGGGCGTGGGTCAGCTCGCGTTTTATGCCGACCCGCTGAACGACGGTGAGATCGAGAGCGCCGCGGTTGGCCTGTCACTCGGTGCATGGGAATACACCGACCTCAAGACGCCGCCGCCCGAGGAGGAGCGTCGCGCGCCGCTGGAGAGCGCCATCATTCTCGTTGCCGATGAAGCAGCGGCCGCAAAGAGCTTTCACAACGGTCAGGCCATCGCCGCCGGTCACGCACTGGCACGCCGGCTCGGCATGATGCCGGGCAACCTGTGCACGCCCGATTTCCTTGCCGAAACAGGTCGCGACCTCGGGAAGCGTCACGGGCTCGACGTCACCGTCCTCGGACGTGAGGAGCTCGAACGCGAGTCAATGGGCGCGTTCCTCTCCGTCGCGCAGGGCACGCCGCAGGATCCGAAGCTCGTCGCCATCGAGTATCGGAAAGGCGCTGCCGGCGCGAAGCCCATCGTGCTTGTCGGCAAAGGCCTGTGCTTCGATAGCGGCGG
>JBKJRV010000246.1:0-10421 GCA_046593115.1 Gemmatimonadaceae bacterium | reverse complement strand
GTTGCGGTCGTGCTCCACCGAGCGTGTGGTACCGGTCACGCCATTCGTTGCCGCGTTGACTACGCAGCACGCAATACGCAATACGGTTCTACCCCTCGTCTCTCAACGCCTTCGAGAATTCGTCGAGCAAGCGCTTCTCGGCGGTCGACAGACTCGCCAACCCCATCTGCGAGATCTTGTCGAGCACGCGATTGAGCTCCTCGATCTTCTTCGACGCGGGCACCACCCGAGGCGTCGCCACCGGCCGTCGAGTCACCAGCGCCTTGCTCTTCGCGACCACCTCGTCGATCTCACCCTGCCGTTCACGGCTTCGCGGCAATGATCGTGGGATGGCGCGGGGCGCTTCATCCGGCACGTCCGGCGCCTGCGCAATCCGCTGACGGAGCCGCTCGACACTCGTGGCTGATGGAGTGTGAAGAAACAGCCACCCGAAGGCGAGTCCCCCCAGATGCGCCTGCCACGCTGTGTTCGACGTCGCGCCGGCCGCGGAAAGCGCCATGAACAGGTTGAGACCGGCGAGCATCACCACGAGCCACTTCACCTTCATCGGAATGACCCAGGCGAAGAGCACCTCGTCGTCGGGCCACCGCATGGCATAGGCGAGCATCACGCCCAGAATTGCCGCCGAAGCGCCAATGAGCAGTCCGTTCCGCGCAAACATCAAGTGGAAGAGGAGCCCTCCCAGTCCACTAAAGATGTAATACGCGACGAAGCTTCGGCGCTCCGGTCCGGGGGCGCTCCACGCATGTTCGATACGCGGGCCAAACGTCCCGAGCATCATCATGTTCATCAGCAGATGCCAGAAGCCGCCGTGCACGAACATGTAGGTCGCGATCGTCCACCAGCGCGTCTCCTCGAGATTCTTCATCTCGAAGCCAAGCGCGCTGTACATGTCCACCGAGCTCACGATCGTGATCTGTAGAAAATAGATCGCGACATTCATCACGATCAGCCACTGCACGGCCGGCGTGATCCGGGGATACTCGTTGTCGTCGGAAATCGTGTAGGACATGCGCGCTGCTCGAAAGAACCGTGTTGACGTCCAGCCTTGCTAAGACACGAACCGCGTCGGCGGGTTCCGCGTGGCTGGAGACCAGTTGACGCCGCTCACGACCAGATTACCTCACCTCATTCCCGCTGGCGGCGGGACACGCAATAACACGCGAACATCGCTATGCACCGGTCCCACCTGTTCCAGCAGCGTTGACCAGCGACGGTCGAGCGATCCGCGTTCCGCACCGACCATTGGATGAATCACCACGATGGTCTCCGCACTCGCCGCATGCACCTGCTCAATCAGCCGAAGGAGCTGCGAGTCGCTCGTCTCGTCCCGGGGCATGAGCACGAGCGCGTGATGCGTGCCGGCGGCCGCCGCCGCCGCGAGCGTCTTCAGAACTCGATCGACCATCGCATCCGGACCGCCAAAATCGATTGTCGCCTGTACGAGCTTCACATACTTCTTCAACTCACCGATCGCTTCGGGCCGCTGGCCATCGGTGTCGAGCATGACGGGTACCGTCGGCGTGAATTTCTCGAAGGCCGCCGCGAGAAATTCACTGTTCGCGAGCGCATCCCGCCCACAGACAGAAATCGAATGGAAGACGGAGCGCCCCGACTGGCGCTTCAACTCCGACCCCAGCGCGTCCGGTGTATACATCGTCGCCGTTTCTGCCTCGGCGGCAAAACGGACGAACATCTGGCGACGGCCCGCCCAGACTCCCTGCGATTGTATCCCCGCCGGAACTCCAGCGAGCGCTGCCGTTGGGCCTGCTGCTCTGACCATTACTGCTCCTTGCCGGTGGCGAGAGCGATCTGCACGATGCGCTCACACAGCTCGGCGAACGGTATTCCACGCGCCGCCGCTGCCTGAGGAATAAGGCTCAGTTCAGTCATTCCCGGCAAGGTGTTGGCCTCGAGACAGTAGAATTGACCTGCCGGATTCATCCGGAAGTCGATGCGGGCATACCCCCGCAGCTTGAGTGCGAAAAATGCGGCGAGCGCCAGTCTCTGGACTTCTGTGGTCTGCGCCGGCGACAGATTGGCGGGAAACTCTTCCTCGGCCATGCCCTTCGTGTATTTGCACTCATAGTCGTAGATCTCGTGCTTCGGCTTGATCTCTCCAACCGGAAGCGCTTCGGTCCCCAGTACCCCGACCGTGAGCTCGCGCCCCGGAATGAACTCTTCCACCATGACCTCATCGTCATAACGAAAGGCCTCCGTGATCGCGGCCTCGAGCTCCGAGGGTCCACGAACGAGCGAGAGCCCAACCGTGGATCCCTGCTTCGATGGCTTCACGATCACTGGAAAGCCGAGTTCCAAACGAACGATATCAGCGGAGACCGGAGCCATGCGCCACTTGGGGGTGGGCACGCCGGCGGCGGCGAACAGCTTCTTGGAGAGATCCTTGTCCATCGCGAGTGCGCTCGCGAGGTGGCCGCTACCGGTGTATGGCACCCCGGTGAGATCCAGGAGTGCCTGCACGGTGCCATCCTCTCCCTGGCCGCCGTGCAGCGCCAGGAAAACCACGTCGGCATTGTGCGTCTGCTCGGTGGTATCGCGCCAGCTCGCGAGTGACGTTCCCCCCATCCGCTGCAGGGCTTCCAGCTTTGGTGGCGTGGCGTGCATCACACCGGCGGCCAGGGCCACAGCCTCCTCTCCGCGATCCAGGGCGCCGCGCGTCGTGTCGATCGACACAACCGTATGGCCGCGCTCACGCAGAGCCTGCGCGATGCGAAGTCCCGATGCCAGCGAAACATCCCGCTCGGCAGACGTACCTCCCATTAGCACCGCAATCTTCACTCGCGTGCCTCGGACGCCACGGACAGTCCTCGCTTCATCGGGCCATCAGGAACGCCAGCATGTCGGACCGCGTGAGGATGCCGATCAATGATCCGTTGCCCCGAATGAGCACCGCCGGATTCGATTTCGAGAGGAGCTTCGCTACCGCATCCGCCTGCTGACCAGCCTCCACCACCGGGAATGGCGCATCCATGACGTCACTGACGGTGGCATCGAGCAGCTTCGTATCGTCCAGACTCTTCGCGGAGAGCGACCAGTCGCTCACCGAGCCAACACAGTTCGCACCATCCATCACCGGAAGCTGCGAGACATCGTGCAACGACATGAGCCGGAGCGCCTGGCGTACGCTGCTCCCTGGCGCAACCGTCACCAGCCGCAATTCCTCGCCCTTGTTCGAGAGAACACTGCCCACCGTCACCCGATCGCCGTCGAGCATCTGGTTCTCCCGCATCCACTCGTCATTGTACAGCTTCGACAGGTAGCGCTCGCCGGTGTCACACAGGAACGTGACGACATAGGCATCGGGATCATCGAGCTGCTTCGCGACCGCAATCGCAATGTGCGCGATGAGTCCCGACGAGCCGCCAACGAACAGTCCCTCCTCACGCGTTAACCGCCGCGCCATGGCGAATGAATCCCGGTCGCTTACCGTCACATAATCATCGACGAGACTCATGTCGAGCGTACCCGGAAGCTTGTCCTGCCCAATGCCCTCGATCTTGTACGGCACGCCCTCGACCTTGTTCTTTCCCTTGCTCCGCCAGTACTCGGCGAGGATGGAGCCGGTGGGATCGCCGGCGATGATCTTGATCTTCGGGTTGCGCTCCTTCAGATAGCGGCCGACGCCGGTGATGGTGCCACCCGTTCCTGCCGCGGCGACGAAGTGCGTGATCTTCCCTTCGCTCTGCTCCCAGAGCTCGGGACCTGTCAGGGCGTAGTGCGCTTCCGGATTGGCATCGTTGTAAAACTGATCGGCGAGCACCGCGTTCGGCGTTTCACTGGCAATTCGCCTTGCCATCATCACGTAATTGTCCGGATGATCCGGCGGCACCGCCGTGGGCGTGATGATGACCTCGGCACCGAATGCCTTGAGCAGGCGTACTTTCTCCTGCGACATTTTATCCGGCATCGTGAAAATGCACTTGTAGCCCTTGAGCGCCGCCGCGATCGCCAATCCCACGCCGGTATTGCCGCTCGTCCCTTCGACGATGGTTCCACCCGGCTTCAGCTTCCCCTCCCGCTCGGCACGCTCGATGATCGGGCCGCCGATGCGATCTTTCACCGATCCGCCCGGATTAAAAAACTCCGCCTTGCCGTACACTGGCGTGCGGATCCCTCGAGTGATCCGGTTGAGTCGGATCAGCGGCGTCCAGCCGATCGTCTGGAGCACATCATCATACGCGCGGCGATTGCGCTCGACCGTGCTCACGGCCTGGGACCCGCAGGACGCAGGATGGTATCGCCGGGGAGCGGCGCTTCACCCGGGGCGCGGAAGTACACCGGAAACAGCAGTGACACCGGGATCGGTTGCTCACGCTTTTTGGCGGGAGCGAAGCGAAGCTCGCGCGCTCCGCGCAGGGCCGCCGAGTCGAGCTCGGGAATTTGTGAGCTTTCGAACACGGTGGTCGATTCCGGAACGACGCGGCCAGTGGAATCGACGTGAATGCGTAACGTCACGTTGGCCTGCACCTTCTTCGACAACAACGCGGCAGGATACTTAAAGGGCGGACGCTTGTTCAGCATCATCGGGAGCGAATCCGGGCGACGTTCGATGGCTTCGAACGTTTCCTTGATGACCTTGGTTTCCTTCTCACCGATGCAGGCGCTGGTTCCCAGAAACCCAGTCACGGCGATCAGTCGAACAGCACGGCATATCATTGCGATAAATGTAAATCTCGCGCTGTGGGGGCGCGAACCACTCAGCCTGGACGATCGTGCGCCTCGCGCACCAGATCGGCGAGCATTTCGAGCGCCTGTAACGGAGTCGTGGTATCCGGATTGATGCCCCGGAGGCGCTCCACTACGGGATGCGGCGAAGCGTTGAACAGCGCGAGTTGCTCCACCGGGACAGTCGGGCTGCTGCTCCGGGCACCCGCCGGCCCCGATCGCTCAAGCAGCCGGAGCGTAGCGCGGGCGCGGGCCACAACGGAGTCGGGAAGGCCCGCGAGCCGGCCCACCTCTATCCCATAGGAACGATCGACACCTCCCGGCTGAAGTCGGTGCAGAAACAGGATGCGGTCGCCGACTTCCCGCACCCCAACGTTATAGTTCTTAACCGCTACTAATTCATCCGCTAGCTGCGTCAGCTCGTGATAGTGGGTCGCGAATACAGTCTTGCACCGGAGATGGTCATGGAGGTGCTCGCTCACTGCCCAGGCGATGGACACGCCATCGTACGTCGAGGTGCCGCGACCGATCTCATCGAGCAGCACCAGGCTCCGGCTGCTGGCTGTGTGCAGAATCGCGCTGGTCTCCGTCATCTCGACCATGAAAGTCGACTGGCCACGCACGAGGTTGTCGCTCGCGCCCACGCGCGTGAACAGCCGATCGACGATCCCGATCCGCGCACTCGTGGCGGGAACGAAGCTCCCCATTTGAGCGAGCAGCACGATCAGTCCCGTCTGCCGGAGAATGGTTGATTTGCCAGCCATATTCGGACCGGTGACGATCATGACACGCGTGTTCTCATCGAGCCGCACATCATTGGGAATGAATTTCTCCCGCGCCATCATCCGCTCGACCACCGGATGCCGGCCTCCCACGATATCAAGCGCGAAGTCGTCGGTGACCTGCGGCTCGACATACCCCTCGCGTTGCGCGACGTCCGCGAGATCCGCCAGCACATCGATTTCGGCAATCGCGCGCGAAACAAGCTGCAGACGACCAATCTGTGCGCCAATGTCCGATCGCAATGCCTCGAACAGGGCGCGCTCACGCGCCTCGATGCGTTCCGCTGCGGTCAGTACCGCCTCTTCGTACTCCTTCAACGCCGTCGTCACGTACCGCTCGGCGCCAGCCAGCGTCTGCCGTCGCTGGTAATCTGAAGGCACAAGGTGCTTGTTGGCGTTCGTGATCTCGATGAAGTACCCGAAGACCCGATTGAAGCCAACCTTCAGCGAGGCGATTCCGGTACGCGAACGTTCTTCCGCCTGAATACGGGCGATGGCGTCCCTGCCCCCGTCGCGAAGCGCGCATAAGGCATCAAGGTCGACATCGAACCCCGGTCGGATCGTCGGCTCATCGCCAAGCACCACCGGCGGGCGTTCCGTGAGCGCCGCGGTTATTGATGCAACCATATCGGTGCACTGATCCCACCCCTCCACAATTGGCTTCAACGCGCCGACCGGACCAATGCGCGATAGTGCCCGTTCGATGTCATTCAATTGCGACAGGGAGCTGCCGAGTGCGGCCATCTCGCGCGGCGAGGCCCGACCGGCTGATGCCTTGCTTGCCAGCCGCTCCACGTCGCGTACCTCATCGAGCACCTCGCGCAGCGACGCGCGCGACATGGTGTCACTGACGAGCGCCGCGACCGCTGCGAGCCGCGCACGAATGGGCTCTGGGTGCAACAGTGGAGCAAGTATCCACTCCCGAAGCAGCCGGCAACCCATCGGTGTTGCGGTTCTGTCGAGCACATCGAGCAGCGTACCCACCCGCTCTCCGCCACGCAGCGATTCGACGAGTTCGAGGTTGCGCCGAGTCATTTCGTCGAGCGGCATCGTCCGGCCAGGCCGTTCGATCGACGGGCGCGCGAGGTGTGGCACGCCGCCCGGTTGAAGCTCACGCAGATACCGCAATAACGCTCCGGCGGCGGCAACCGCGGGATCATCCCCGTCACCAATTCCGAACCCTTCGAGCGAGAAGACGCCGAATTGATTGGCGAGTTCATCACGGGCCATCGCGATGTCGAATTCCCATGGCTCACGTTCGGTCACCAGTGCGCCTTCCTCGCCCGGGCCGGTCGAACCTGGCGCCTCGCTCCAGCCAGCAGGGGTGAGCATCTCCCGTGGTGCGAGTCGCGAAAGGATAGCCGACAGGTCGGCGGCTGCGGTGACGATGAGGCGGAACTCACCCGTCGACAGGTCTGCGGCAGCGACTCCGGCGACGCTTCCGTCGCGTGTCACCGCGCAGAGGTAGTTATTCCGCGCTCCATCGAGGAGATCGTCCGCAAAGACGGCTCCTGGAGTGATCGTCTCCACCACTTCGCGCCGAACGATGCCGCGCGCACCACTTGCCTCCTCCATCTGCTCACAGATGGCAACCCGATGACCACGCTGCACCAGGCGCCGGAGATAATCACTGGCGGCTTTCACTGGAATTCCTGCGAGGGGCACTGCCGTTGCCCCGCCGTTGTTCCGAGACGTCAGCGTCAACCCAAGCTCGCGTGACGCGATCTGCGCATCTTCGTAAAACATTTCGTAGAAATCGCCCATTCGGAAAAACAGTATCGCGTCCTGGTGTCGCGCCTTGATCTCCCGATATTGCTGCATCAGGGGAGTCGCGATATCGCGACTCATCTGGCTTCGGCCACCACCACGAACGCGGCGGCGCTTTTCTCCTTCAGCACCTTTGCCAGCGCGACCGCTTCGGATCGCGTGCGGAAACGGCCAATGCGCACGCGGAACGGGGCGACGGTCCCGAATGTCCTGGCATCATGGCCATTCGCGCGAAATCGCGTTACCAGGCGATCCGCTTCCGGCTTCGTCTGGTACGCGGCCACCTGCACACTGAATCGCTGTGCCTCGATTCCTTTCGTTGTCGGGGATGCATGCACCGGAACGCTTCCCGTGGTGGATGCCCGCACTGGTGCACGCACTGTCACCGGAGGCGGAACCGCCGCCGGAACCGGACGCTGAAGTATTGTTGAATCGACTCTGGGCCCCGGCGTCGTATCCCGGGGCATCGCTGCCAGGGATGCCTTGTTCGCGGTATCGCGCACGGCGGGTGGAGCGGCAGCCGCGGGCGTTGGGTACAGGACTGTCACCACCGGACAACGCTGCGCAGCATACTCGACTTGATTGCGCAGTTCCACGTCAATCATCGGAAGCGAGGCGCGCGCATCTGCCAATGACTGACATGCACGCGTCACATCGTTTGCTTCGAAATGGACCCGCGCCAACCAGTACGCGCCACGTGCCCGCGTCGGGCCATTGCCGTGCTCACGAAGCAGCCGATCCAGATGGGCGATCGCCTGTGCCCGCTCACCACGCTGAAGCTCCAGTTGAGCCAGACGCAGCAACGCATCTTCGGCTCGACGCGACGAAGGATGATCCACGGTGATTACACGGTAATCGCGCTCCGCCTCTGCGGCCGTTGTCGCGATCGTCGCGCGCCAGAACAGCGCCTCCGCCTGCTGCAGGCTTCCGGGGGCTGCCACTCGAACCAACGAGTCAACGATGCTTCGCCCCTCCGCACCCCTTCCTTCGTTCACAAGTCGCTGCGCGTGCGCGTAGAGACTGTCCGATGACACAGGGGGCGCCGGCCGTAGCGGCGACTGCTGTGCCATGCCGCACAGGGGAACGAGTATCACGCCGGTAACCCAAAGCGTGCGCCACATCATGCTGCCACCGAACGGCCGGTCGGTGCACAGATCGTCAACACCAGCGACGCCATTACCTGTTCCTCGGTTGAGACCTTCGTCTCCTTCAGGGCACTATCGGTCGCCAGCAGCACCTGGATGGCACGATCGAGAGATTCCGTACTCCACAGTGGCACGGCGGCAGTCCACGCGCGAATTGCCTCGCCCCAGGGCCGGCCTGTCAGCCCGGATCCCGTTTCTTTCAGCAATCCGAAATACTCCCGTTCGAGGCTGCCTGGGGACATGCCCTCACTATTCTTGGCATGTCCCCAGGCAACTGCGAGTACGTGCACCGTGATGATCATCACCAGATAGACGGCGCTCATCTTCGGCTGTGTCAGAATCTGCGGGAGCAGTCGGCCTGCTCCGAGCCCATCGCGCATCACGATGCAATCGAGAAAATCCGGAAGGGTCTCCCCCGCTCGGATGTCGACCACACTCGTCACCGCTAATTCGTCGATCTCCTTCCCCTTCGTAAAGCTGATCAACTTGTCGATCTCGGTAGCGAGCAACGAAAGATCATTGCCAATCGCGGCATGCAGCAAATGGCTCGCTCGTGGTGTTATGGTGCTTCCTCCCAGCAAGGCCTGGCGCGTAATCCATTGATCCAGCTGATGCTCATTCAAGGGCGGAAACTCCACCACCGTCGCGGACTGCTGAAGCACCTTGTCTGCCTTCGTGATATCACCGGAGGCCACCATCAGCAGAACCAGGCTTCGCGATGGGCGCGCGAGATATTTATCAACCTCGCTCCGTGCATCCTTTTTCAACGCCGCAATATCCCGGACCACCACCATTCGCCGCTCTGCCATCAGGGGCGGCGTGGAAAGCAGGGTGGCCATGGTCGATGCATCGAGGTCCGCCCCCCGCCGCAGCTCCAGGTTGAAGTCACGTGTGGCGGGTTCCACGACGGCATCAATGAGCTGCCTGGCCGCTTCCTCTTTCGAGAAGTCGTTCTCGCCATGGAAGTAGTAAACCGGGTCAAAGGATCGCTCCTCGATCGCCCGTTTCAGCGCACGATGTGGCGAGGCGGCCATACTAGCCAATATAGCGACGAAAAAAGCACGGGCGCATCCGGCGTGTGCCGAGTGCGCCCGTGTCTTCGTCTTCCTGAATCAGCGGTTGAAGCTCGTCAGCTGAAACTCTGCGTTCGCGAAGTGAACTGGCGCTTGCTCAGCCAGCAAGGCAACCGGCCAAACGGCCATGCCCGTTGAGACTGACGCAACCAGCGCAGGATTCACGAGCGGGGACGCCGGCTCGGGAATCACAGCGACCACGGGAGCAAGCGCCGGAATATCCAGATCGCCTTGGCGATTGACGGCCATGGTGGCCATGGTGACCCACACGCCCGCCAGAAGCACAACGCTCGCGGCAACGGCCATGGTGCGATACGGCAAAGGCGTGGCTCTCGGCGCCGTAGTGAGCCGAGCTTCCCGCAGGCGGGCGTCAAGCCGGCTCCGGAATGCGGCTGAGGGTTCGACACGTGGAAGATTGCGGAACAGCAGCAATGCGCGACGTTCGCTGGCATCGTGCCTTGAACAGGATTCACACTCGGCGACATGCGCCTGCATGTCCATCATGTTCGCCACGGGCAGCGTGTCGTCAATAAACGCGACATGATCCTTCTGAAAAGCTCGACAATCCATCGGATTCGTCTGATCGGGTAGGTCAAAAGCCTGGGTAGAATACCCGCCATCTACTGCCCCGTTCCACCTGCCATTTCATCGATTGGAAAACTTGAACCAGCTTCTTCCTACTGGCAAGTCGTCGGTTGCAGCAAAAGGAAAGAGGGCGGCGATCTCTCGCCGCCCTCTTTCCATGACCAGCATCAGACAAGTGAGGGGCCAATGATCTCCGCGAAGGAGTTGCGAGCCCGATTCAACCGGGACTTCACCGTCCCCAGATTACAATCGGTGATCTCGGCGATTTCCTCGTAGGACTTCCCCTCCAGCTCTCTGAGCACGAACACCTGACGGTGGTGCTCCGGGAGAAGCGCTACCGTCTGCTCAACGAGCTCACGCAAATACCGTTTCCGACAGAGCTC
>JBKJRV010000217.1:0-2648 GCA_046593115.1 Gemmatimonadaceae bacterium | reverse complement strand
TGCGCATCGTGCGCTTGGAGCGGCGCGTCTGGTCGCGCATCTGGTGGCTGGCGCTGCCTTAAACGGGATCGTCGCCCCGACTATTCGCCCCACGTGGCTCGGCGTCGTCGTGGCGCTGCTCGTTGTCGCGGTACTCGTGACGCTCGTGGAAAGCATACCGCGAGCGGTGGGCGATGCCATGGCGCCGCGGTTGCGGCCTTCGCTCAACGGCGTCGTGCGGGTCGTCGAGCAGGGGCTCCGGCCGGTGACGATGCTCACCGAGAAGCTCGATCGGGCCCTCCGCAGGCTGGTACTCATGGGGCCACACGAGGAAGACGGCCGCTTCACGACCACGCAGCAGTTTCGGCAGGTCGTTGCCGCCGAAGCCGACGTGTCGCGGGATGATCAGTCGCTGCTGCTTGGGGTCTTCAGTCTGGGCGACACGGAAGTGCACGAGATCATGGTGCCGCGCGTGGACATCGTGGGCATCGAAATGGATACTCCGTGGTCGGAAGTCCTGGACCGCGTGCGCAGCTCCGAGCACGCGCGCTTTCCCGTGTATTCCGAGTCGATCGACGATCTCGCCGGTATTCTCTACGCCAAGGACCTGCTGCCGTCGGTGATCGCGGACGAATCACCCGAGAGGGGGTGGAACGGCTTCGTGCGGCCGGCGGTCTTCATCCCGGCCACCAAGACCATTGACGCGCAGTTGCGCGATTTCCAGTCGAGTCGCACGCACATCGCCATCGTCGTGGACGAATACGGCGGAACGGCTGGCCTCGTGACCATCGAGGACATTCTCGAGGAAATTGTCGGCGACATCAAGGACGAGTACGACGTCGAGGAGCCGGCGATCGAGCGGGAGAATGGCCGGCGCTTCTGGGTATCGGGCAAGCTCACCCTCGACGAACTCTCCGACACGCTCGGCTACGATTTCCGGCACGAGCAGGTGACGACCGTTGGCGGTCTGCTTTACGAGTTCCTGGGCCGCGTGCCGCGAGCCGGGGAGAAGTTGACCATCGGCCCGTATCGTATCGTCGTCGAGCGCATTGTGGGACGTCGCGTGCAGCGCGTCTTCTTCGAGCGGCTCGCAGTGCCGGCGCGCGCATGAGCATTCAGATGCAGCTCCTGCTCTCGCTCACGGTCATCGCATGGCTCACCGCGGCCGCGACGGCCGTTCGGTCGGTCAGTAGAATCTGGCTCCGGCACTGGGTGGAAAAGCGCCTTACCGGCGCGGGAACGGCCGAGGTGTTTCTCGATCGTCCGCAGCGACTGATCCTGTCGAGCGGTGCGGCCACGGCCATGGTCACCGTGCTGAGTGGCGTCGCGATCGGTTCGGCGTATCCGCGTGCAACTAACGCCGCCATCGTCATCGCCATCTTCGCGGCCCTGGTGCTCATTTTCGGCGTTGCGATTCCGCGGGCACTCGCGCGGCGATTTGCGACGGCCATGCTTCCCGTGCTCCTGCCCGTGTTGCGTTCGCTGGATCTGGTGGTCGCGCCCATCCGCCTCACCGCGCGAGCAATCGCGAAGAAGGCGGCGGGAACTCCGGACGACGCCGAGACGCCATCGCACGAGGGCATCGAGGATCTGCTGCGCGAAGGAGAGATGGAGGGCGTTGGCGAGCACGACGAGATCGCCATCATCACCGGCGTCGTGCATTTTGGCGACAAGACCGTTCGGCAGGTCATGCGCGCGCGCGGCGATATCTTCGCACTCGAGCGCACGCTTGGGCCGAAGGAGTTGGCCCTGGGCATCGCGCAGTCAGGCTACAGCCGAGTTCCGGTGTACGAGGGGACGCTCGACAATATCCGCGGGATGGTGCATGCCTTTGACGTCCTCAAGGCCGGTGGGGAGTTCGTGCCGATGCTGCGTCCCGTGGCGCATGCCCAGGTGACGGAGCGGTGTAACGAGCTGTTATTCAGAATGCTGCGCGCCGGCTTCCATCTGGCCATGGTGCACGAGACGGATGGCATCGTCGCCGGGATCGTAACGCTCGAGGATCTGTTCGAGGAGCTGGTCGGTGACATTCGGGATGAGCACGATGATCCACGGTCGGTCGGCGCGTGATCCAGCGGCTTCTCGCCGAGCTCGCTGACGGGAAGATTGCCGCGCTGGCGAGAGCCGTCAGTGTCGTCGAGAACCATCGTCCAGGCTACGAGACCATTCTCGCCACGCTGCATTCGAAACTTGGCCGTGCGAGACGGCTGGGAATTACCGGCCCGCCCGGTGCAGGGAAGAGCACACTCACCACGGCGCTGGTGCGCGAGCTGCGCACGAGCGGCCATTCGGTCGCCATCATCGCGGTGGATCCGACGTCCCCGTTCACCGGGGGCGCTCTGCTGGGTGACCGCATCCGTATGGAGTCGATCGCGCTCGACAGCAACGTCTTCATTCGCTCCATGGCCACGCGCGGATCGCTCGGCGGTCTCGCGGCATCCACGCGCGAGGTTGCCGACGTACTCGATGGCTTTGGCTTCGACCGCATCGTGATCGAGACGGTAGGCGTTGGGCAGAGCGAGCTCGATATTGCGCGCACGGCCGATTCCAGCGTGGTAGTTCTCGTGCCCGAGTCCGGCGATTCGATTCAGATGCTCAAGGCCGGTCTCATGGAGATCGCTGATATTTTTGTCGTCAACAAGTCGGATCGCCCTGGTGCGGACCGGTTG
>JBKJRV010000186.1:0-19839 GCA_046593115.1 Gemmatimonadaceae bacterium | reverse complement strand
CCCCGGCAGACCGACGCGTTATCTGGCGTTCTGGTTCATGTTCGGCGGTGTGACGACGGTGCTCGTCGGCTATCTCACGGACTGGATCGAACGAGTCGCGGGGAAAACGTTGCCGCGGCCCCTGGGGTGGACTTTTCTCGGGGTTGCTCTGGCAGGGGTGATTCTCACGCCCGTGTCGGGATTCTGGCTGGTGTTCCCCGCGGCATTTGGCGCGATCGCGCAGTCGCGTGCCGTGACAAGGCCGGCGATCTGAGGTTGGACGGACTCGACAGCTGAGGCGACACTGATCAAACACATTCTGCTGGCCACCGCGTTCGCGCCCATTTTTCTCTACGCGCAGCGCCCGTCAGGAACCGCTGCAAAACGCCCGGTCACGTATGATCGCGTCATCCTGAATGGCCGGGTCATGGACCCGGCCACCGGCCTCGATGCGCAGCGCCACGTTGGCATCACTGGAGGCCGGATCGCCGTGGTAACACAGGCGCGCATTGCTGGTCGAGACACCATCGACGCGCGCGGCCTCGTGGTCGCACCAGGATTCGTGGACCTGCATGCACATGGTCAGGACGACGAAAGTTACGGCTACTACGCCATGGACGGCGTCACCACAGCGCTCGAGCTCGAGACGGGGATCGGCCCGGTGGTGCCGTTCTACGCGGAGCGCGAAGGGAAAGCGCGCGTGAACTACGGCGGCGCCGCGTCACACTTTCAGGCGCGACGCGTTGCGTTCGGCGAGACGCTTCCCAACTACTACGATCGCCGGACCGACACGCTGACCCGGTGGTCGCACGAGCGCACCACTCCAGCAACACTCGATTCGGTGCGCGCTGACCTGACACGTGCTCTGGATGAAGGGGCACTTGGTGTCGCCATGGGCATCGCGTACGTGCCTGGCGCGTCGCGCACGGAGATTCTGCGGAACTTCGAGCTGTGCGCCGAGCGGCGAGTACTGTGCTTCACGCACATGCGCGGCGGTCTGGAGGGGCTTCAGGAAGTGCTCACGAATGCCATGGTCACCGGCGCGGCGCTCCATATCGTGCACATCAACAGCAGCAGCGGCGCGAACTCCGGCGCGCCAGACGCCGCCCGGTTCCTGCCCGCCATCCATGCGGCGCGCGCGCACGGCATCGACGTCACGACGGAAGCGTATCCGTACACGGCCAGCTCCACGTCGCTGCAATCGGCGCTGTACGATCGCGCCCTCGAGACGCCCGGCTACGACTTCAGTCGCATCATTTGGGCGGCGACGGGCGAACACCTCACTCGCGAATCCTTCATAAAGTACCGGAAGATGGGCGGCACGATCGTGAACCTCGGCGGCCCTGACTCACTGCTGTACCCGATCTTTCGCGATAGCATCGTCATGGTGGCAAGCGACGCCGTACCCTATGTCAATCATCGCGGCAATCCCCGGCTCGCGGGAACGTTCGCGCGCGTACTCGGCAGACATGTGCGCGATCACAGGCTCTTCAGCCTGATGGAAGGCCTGCGTCGCATGACCATCATGCCCGCGCGCCGGCTCGAAGCGTCGGTACCGCAGCTGCGGACGAAAGGCCGGATTGGCGCGGGCATGGATGCCGACCTCGTGGTCTTCGATGCCGAGCGTATCATCGACCGAGCGACGGTCGAGGAACCGGCGCGGTATTCCGCCGGCATCATGCACGTGCTCGTCAACGGGACCTCCGTAGTTCGCGGGGGGCAGTTGGTGGAGGGCGTGTTTCCCGGTAAACCGGTTCGACGGCAAAAATCGTTGCAGGGTGGCCACTGACTGTGAAGCAAAGTACTGATTGACCACGAGTGAACAACTCGCATGTCTCAGGGCGGCCGACGCTGCTCGGCATCCCGTACGACGCCAGCTCGTCCTATCTTCGCGGCGCCGCCGCCGCGCCGCCGCGGATTCGCGAGGCGCTTGCGTCGCCGTCTTCCAACAAATGGTCCGAGGCACTGCAGGATCTCGGTGCGTCTGACACGCTCGGCGATGCTGGTGATCTCGATGTGTCCGGTGATGATCCGCGCCGGACGATCGAGACCGGCGCGCGAGCAATACTCCATCGGAACGGACGGCCACTCTCGCTCGGCGGCGACCACTCCATCACGTTCCCGCTGCTCCGCGCCTTTCGATCGGTGCATCCGCGGCTCAGCGTGCTTCACATTGATGCGCACGCGGATCTCTACGAGGAGTTCGAGGGCGATCGCTTTTCACACGCGTGCCCGTTTGCGCGGGCGATGGAAGAGGGCCTCGTAGATCGCCTGGTACAGGTCGGAATCCGGACGCTGACCTCTCACCTGCGCTCTCAGGCGGAACGCTACGGCGTCGAAGTGATCGACATGCGCGCGTGGTCCGAGGGTATCCGTCCCGAGATGAGCGGGCCGGTGTATGTGTCGCTGGACCTCGACGCGCTCGATCCAGCGTTCGCTCCCGGAATTTCGCACTGGGAGCCGGGCGGTTTCTCGGTCCGGGAGGTCATCACGCTGGTGCAGACGATGCGTGGCTCCCTCGTGGGGGCGGATGTGGTCGAATACAATCCGCAGCGCGATCCTTCCGGCGTCACAGCAATGGTGGCGGCCAAGCTGGTGAAGGAGCTCGCGAGCCGAATGCTTGCGGCATCGGGATGACCGGGCACCGGTCCGCGGCTGATCTCCGCCCTTGGGAGTTCAGCGCGCACCATGAGACGGATGAACAACTGGCGTCGCCGTCGCCAGATTTTTACCGTGGCGCATCCGTGATTTTTGGCGTAAATAGGACATAACCGACTTCCCCCCGTACACGCCGAGGTAATCATGCACCGCCTCACCGCTGTGCTCGCCGCCTTCTGTGCCGTCCTCACTCCAGTTGCCGCGGCAGCGCAAGGCGTGGCAGTTCGGGGCCGCGTTACGGATTCGACCGGGACACCGGTTCCCCAGGTCGCGATCGCGCTTGCGCCAGGCGGTTTCGGTGCGATAACGAGCGACCGGGGCACGTACATGATCCCCCGGGTTCCTGACGGGTCATACACGCTCACCGCCCGGCGCATTGGCTTCGCGCCGGCATCGTTCGTCATTGTGGTCACGGGCGCAGACGTGGAACGCGACGTCATCGTTCGGCAGCTTCCGGCCTGGCTGACCACCGCGCGAGTCATCGGCTCGCGGGCGCGACATACCGCGGCGGAGGAGCTCGCGGTTCCAGTAGATGTGTTCACGTCCGAGATGATCCGGGCGCAGGGTACGAACGAGACGTCGCAGATCCTCGCCCAGCTCTCGCCGTCCGTGAACTTTCCTCGGCAGAGTGTCTCGGACGCGACCGAGATCGTGCGGCCCTTCACCATGCGCGGGCTCAGTCCGGATCACACGCTCGTATTGTTGAATGGAAAGCGGCGCCATCACACCGCACTCATTCATTACTATGGCGCCGGACAGGGCGCGGGCTCGAGCGGCGTTGACATGAACGCCATTCCATCCGGGGCCATTGATCGGCTCGAAGTGCTGCGCGATGGGGCCGCTGCCCAATACGGCTCGGATGCCATCGCGGGCGTCGTGAACGTGGTTCTCAAGGAAGGCGCCTTCGCGCCGTTCATCACCGCGAACTATGGCCAGTACGTCACGGGTGAGGAAAATCCGGCGGCGCTGCCGAGTGGAGGGAGTCGGCCCAGCTTCAAGAGCGATGGCAAGTCTGTTGACCTGAACGGCGGAGCCGGATTCCAGCTCGGCCGAGCAACGCTCGGGCTCTTTGCCGAATATCGCGATCGCCAACCGACTAATCGGGCCGGTCCCGATGGTACCGACATGTTCGGCAGCGATGCCGATGAAGTGGTGAATGGACAGCTCGTGACCAAGAACAATTCGATCCCGCAGCCGAATCATCACTGGGGCGACGGCGCGTCGAAGGATCTCATGGCGTTTGCCAGCGCGCGCTATCCCTTCGACAGCGCCGGTGCGCTCGGCGCGTACGCCTTCGGCGGTTACAGTTTCCGCGAAGGCACCGGCTTCGGCTACTACCGCGCGCCGTCGAGCGAACGCAACTGGACGCAGCTTTATCCCAACGGATTTCTCCCGCGATTTGCACCGAGTGTGACTGATATCTCCGGTGCCGCCGGTGTCCGCGGCGCCGTGTCCGAGTGGGGATACGATCTCGGTACGACCATCGGGTACAACGCATTCGCCTACGACCTCGAGAACACGCTCAACACGTCACTCGGTCCGTGTCTCGGCACACCGTGCGCGCCGGGAAGAGATGGCATACTCGGCAACAGCGATGATCCCGGCATCCCCAACAAGCGGAACTTCTTCGCCGGCGAGCTGCGCCTGCTGGAAGCGATCGTGAGTCTGGATGCGTCGCGGGAGATGCAGACGCCTTTGCTGACATCGCCGGTCAACGTTGCGTTTGGAGCGGCGTTCCGGCGCGAACGCTACCGCATCCTCGAAGGCGAGCCAGCGTCGTACATCAACGGTTTTCACAAGGCCGCCGATTCCTCGATCGCGCCCTCGGGCTCGCAGGTCTTTCCCGGCTTTCGCGATGTGGACCACACGGAGGCGTATCGCAGTAACGTCGGCGCGTACGTTGATCTGGAAGGGGACGTGATGCCGCGTCTGCTTGCGAATGTGGCCGCGCGGTATGAGCACTACAGTGATTTCGGCAGCAAGATCACTGGCAAGCTGGCCGGACGGTTTCAGCCGTCGCCGATGGTTACGCTGCGGGCCGCTGCGCAAACGGGATTCCGCGCTCCATCGCTCAACCAGAGCTGGTACTCGAGCGTCGTCACAAACTTCAAGGCCGATCCCGTCACCGGCGACCCGACTCCCTTCGAGATCGGTGTATTCCCGGTGAGCTCGCCGGAAGCCAGGGCGCTTGGCGCCAGGAAACTGAAGGCGGAGTCGTCGAACAATTTCAGTGGCGGCATCGCGGTCACGCCAATGGAGAATCTCACGTTCACCGCTGATCTGTATTTCATCGGCGTGAACGATCGCGTCGTGCTGACGGGATTCCTCGACACCGACAGCGTCGCGTCCATCCTGCGCAACATCAACTCGCGCGCCGAGGCGGCGCAGTACTTCACCAACGCGATTGATACCAGGACCACGGGTCTCGACTTCACCGCCGACTGGCGCGGACTCATGAGACGAGGGACCGCGGGGCTCAATGCATCCTTCAACTTCACGAAGACAACGATTCCCGACGAAGACAACATTCCCTTGCCGGCGGCACTCGAAGGCACCGGTGAGGAGCTCATTGGAAAGTTCGATGAAGGCGGTTTGCTGGCGATTACGAAGGAGCGCCCCAAATGGCGCGGTACGCTCACCGGCCAGTATGCGCTCTCCGGCTGGACGGGTCTCCTCCGCTACTCCTATTACGGGACGTACGAGTCTTCTCTGTACAGTTACAGTGGCGACGACGTGCAGAAGTATGGCGCGAAAGGACTGGTCGATGCCGAAGTGGGCTTCGCGCCGGTTCCGGGATTCAAGCTCTCGCTAGGCGCGCGCAACCTGTTCGACACATATCCGGACAAAATGAGCGCGAACAACGGGTTCGACATTTTCCCATTCCCGCCCGCCTCCCCGTTCGGGTATAACGGGCGATTCATCTACACGCAGCTCGAGTGGAATGGCACCAGAGCTACCGTGAGGTAGACGAGGAATCAAGCCGCGCCAGTGACGCGGAGTCGGGCACGAGATCAGACCCGTTGTTTTCGGCGCTCGCGGGGCTGGTCACGTGATCATCAAGCACTTGAGGACATAGCTCATGCCCTGCTTGCACCCAATGCGTTCGCCGGCCGGTGAGGCCGTGAGTTTCCAGTGGCGCCTGCTCGGGGAAGTCGCAGTTATCGCGCTTGCCATCGCTCCCCTCGGTACCGTTGCGTGCGGGCGTGACGACACTTCACCAACCAATCCGGGCGATTCAGTCACGGTTTCCGTCTCGCCCCTGAGCGCTGCAGTGGCAGTGCTTGGCACCCAGCAGTTCGTGACGGTCGTTGGCGGCACCGGCAACACCGGCGTACGGTGGAGCGTGAACGGAGTCAACGCCGGAAACGCGACGGTCGGCGGCATTTCAACCGCTGGCCTCTACACTGCCCCTGCTGCGATTCCGACGACCGGCACTGTCACGATCAGGGTCACGAGCATCGCGGATCCGCGCAAATCCGCCACTGCCACCGTGAGCATTACGGCCGCCTTTTCGATTGACATCAACATCACGAGAGGCACGATACGTTTCCCCAATAGGTACTCGGGGTGGCAGGTAGGAGGCGCCTCCGCCACCAATTTCGTGGCATATCCATCCGGTTGGACAGTGGGAGGTGCAGCGGGAACGAACTTCGTGGCGCTCGCTCCTGGCTGGACGGCCGGCGGTGCCGCTCAGACAAATTTCATCGCGCTGGCTCCCGGATGGTCGCTGGGCGGAGCGTCCGGCACCAACTTCATTCCTGTCCCGCCTGGCTGGACGGTGGGTGGTGGAGCAGCGTCCAACTTCGTGCCACTACCCCCCGGCTGGACCACAGGCGGGGGAGCAGCAACAAACTTCGTTCCTCTCGCACCGGGTTGGACCGTCGGTGGAGGATCAGCCACGAACTTTGTGACGGTTCCCCCCGGGTGGACCGTGGGCGGAGGTTCGGCAACCAACTTCGTCGCGATCGCGGCGGGTTGGACGGTCGGTGGGGGTTCGGCGACGAACTTTGTCGCGCTGCCACCCGGCTGGACGGTTGGCGGCGCCGCCCAGACACACTATATCGCCGTGGCACCGAATTGGATCGTCGGAGGGTCATCCGTCGCGAACTTTGTGGCATACCCCGCCGCCAGCCTCACCACGCTCGAGCTCAGATTCGAGGATCCTTCCTATCTCGGGATGTTGCAGGTACTCCAGCAGTCGGGATTGTATAGCGGCGAATCACTGGCGGACATCGCAATGGTCACGTACCTCAACTATGGGAACAGGCTCTGGAGACCAGGTCCCTGACCGAATGCCACCGCAGGTGCCACACCCCCGTCCACGTGGAGCAGGCAAATGATGGTCGTCGTCTGGACCGTGTGGAGTTTGTCGGTTCTCGTCGTGGCCGCGTGCGTCATTTTTCTATGGAAGGATCTGCGAGCGGCACCTCGAAGCTGGCAACTGCTCGCAGCCTCCGGCCTGCCTCTGTCCATCGGCGGGCTTGGCTTCATTCTTCGTTTTTGGCAGCCGCTGCCAGGACCCTACCTCGCTAACAAGTCGTACCCGCTGGGACCCTATCTCAATGCCTGGGCCGTGTCGTTCGGCTATATGTGGCTGGCGTTCGGGCTCGTCTTTTTCGCCCTCGCGCTCCAGACACCCCGAACGCGTCGCGTGTGGCTCGCCCTCTTCACAGCCTGGGTCGTCGCCTGGCTGCCGCACGGCATCGTAGGCATTGGATTCGCCTTGGCCGGCTCAAACGAGCCCAGTGTGGAGTTCTATCGTAACTGGGCATCGAGATGGCCGGGATTGATCGGTCTCGCAGGGAGCACGCTGATCCTCATGGCGCATTTCGGACTAGCGGTCTGGGGCTTCGTTCGGACAGGGCTCGCGTTGCGGCGGACTTCCTCGTGATGCCGTCTGATGCGTCCGCTTCGATCCGAAGCGGTCCGTCGCTGTTAATGTGAGGTGTACGTTCAGCGCCGAACCGTGGTGGTGTGAGCTTCGGCGCTGCGCAGTGCAATCTCCCCACGACGTGCGTAGTCGATAGCCCGGCCGAGGATACGAGCAGCCTCCTGCGGGGCATGAAACCCCATCGAGTTCTCCGCCTCGATGAAGTCGGTGAAGAATTGCGCCCGCCGCTGAAAATCTCGCGCCGCTGTGAGCCGAGCATCGCCGCTGTCGCGCGCAGCCACCGCCGCGATGCCGCGCGTTAGCTGCAGAACCGCGTCGATCGCGACGTTGCGCAGCTCGTAGGTTCGGCTCTGGCTCATCTCCACGCGCGACTTCAGCTCGTCCTCGGACACCTTGTGGCACGTCTGGCATGCACGGTTGATGTTGAGCACCGGGCTCCGCACGTGGTGGTCCGAGATTTTCATGGCTCCCACGCGCTCGTACGGCATGTGGCAGTCGGCACAGGCGACACCGGCGCGCGCGTGGATCCCCTGACTGTAGAGCTCGAACTCCGGATGCTGTGCCTTGAGCACCTTTGCCCCACTCACGGCGTGCGTCCAGTCTGAATGCCCGGTGGCGTCGTAGTAGGCAAGAATGCTGTCCACCGAGAGCCCCTTCGCCCAGGGATACACGAGCCGCTTCTCCGGTCCCTTGAACTGGTATTCGACGTGGCACTGCGCGCAAACGAACGTGCGCATCTCCTGGCGCGTCGCCATGGTATTGGGATCGTAGCTTGCCGCGTTCTCGACGCCCTGGCCCACCTTGAGCGCGCGTATCCCCTCAATGAAACCGGGGCGCGTGACGCGGAGCGCCATGGTGTTTGGGTCGTGGCAGTCGATGCACGATACCGGGTGCTTCACGAGCTGGCGCGCGGTGGCATACGGCATGGGGTTGAGCACCTCGAACCCCTTGATCAGGTTGCCGTTACCGGCGCGCATATAGGGGACGACCATCGAACCGTGACAGTGGAGACACGTGCCCGGTTGCTTCGCAGCCTGCTGTCGCGCAGTGAACTCCTGGTCGGCGAGCATGTAGGCGTGGCCACGCTCTTCCCGGAAGTCCTTGGAGAACGCGTATCCCTTCCAGAACTCGATCAGACGCGGATCCTCCTCGAGCCGCGACTGCGCGACGAGAGATCGCGGATCGGCCGCCGTCGGTGTGCGCGGCTCCGCCTCGCTTCCACCGTACCGAGTGCGCACCTGATCCACGGTGCGCATGTAGCCATCATACTGCTGCGGGAAGTTTTTCCCCCAGATGGCCGGGTCCTCGGTCGTGTCGCTAATGGCGACGACGCGATAGAACGGGTTGCGCGCCTCGTCCTGCCGGCGCACGATCGTGGTGAGGAGGACGGCGACGAGGACCGCAGCGACAGCAGTAACTGCCGCCACGATGGCGAGGGTGCCGGTGCTCCAGCGGCGGTGAGCGTTCTTCCCTCGTTCGGGCGGTGGAGTCGTCATGTGATGTGCTCCGCGGTGATCGGTAACTCGGGATCTGATGAACAGCTAACGTGAAGAGGGAGCTCGGACGCGCAGGGGGAGCGTGTGCGCAGGATCATCATCGCACCCAGTGACCGACATACTGATGGCAGCGAACGCATGAGAGTGCGTTGTCGTTAGTGCTGACGTGAGGCGCCGACTTCGGGGTGCTCGGCACGCCCGCGAGACTGGCGACGCTCACCGGCGTCCGCGAACCGTCCCTGCGCGCCATGCGAGGATCGATGACATCGACGATCGCTTCGTGGCAGTAGCGGCACGTTGCTTCCGTGACTCGGTGATTGCGAGGCGTGATGCGAAGCGGATCCGGGTAGTTCCCCGTCGTGAAATAGAACGAGTGCCAGAATCCGTTGTTTGCCTTCGTGATGTACTTGCTCACGAGATTGTGCGGCGTGTGGCAGTCGTTGCAGGTCGCCACCGCCCGGTGACTCGACTTGTTCCACGCGTCGAAGTGCTCCTGCATCACATGGCAGTTCGCGCATGCGGCCGGATCGTTCGTGAGGTACGATGCTCCCCGTGCGTAGGTGAAGGTGAACGCGCCAATCCCCACCAGTAGTCCGAGCGCAACGGCGGCGATGAGGGCCAGCGACGCTCGGCGGTTCATCACCCACTCACCGGCACACGCCCGGCGGTCATTGGCGACGCACCGCCGCTTCTACAAAGAAGAGGCGCCCGGATCCGCCGGGGAAGAGGCTTCTGATGACGGCACGCTGGCTCGCATTCGCCATGTAGGCCGAGAGCGTCAGCGCACCGAGGCGCACGTCCGCTCCCACGTCCATGAGCAATGCCAGGTCGCGACTCCCTCCACTGGGCCGACCGGCATAGCCGAACGTCTGAGACTCGAACGCTCCTCCCCCCTGGTACCAGAGATCCGCGGACTCAGCGAGCCGCAGCCCGTGCACGTCGGCGCGGAGCGTGAGGCGCGCGGTGGTCAACGAGAGACTACCGAACACGTCCTCCAGGTTCATCAGGTTGTAGAACGGCATCCTGGCGTAGATGCGCGGTGTCGGAAGGACCTGAAAGAACGTGCCATTGCGTGCGTCCGTCCGATCGTCGTCTCCTGAGCCGCGAAACCACCCTGCGCGGAACCAGGGCTGTACGAACGCAGAGCCCTGCGGCCGTGTGTTTCCAGGCTGGAATCCGATCTCCGCCGCACCCGCGCTGCCGCGTTGCGTCAGAGCTCCCCAGTCTCCGCCCTGCACTGCTCCCCAGAGAAGGAGGTCAACTTCGCCGGCTTGCGTTCGCACGACGTGGACGTAGTGCGCGCCGAGTGTGCCGACGCGAACCTCCGCCGCATCGGCCTGTCGCGCGGCGAGTGGGCGGTTGTCGGTCTTGACCACAGTGCGGCCGTCCTGGTACGCCAGGGAGAAGAGGCGCCACTCGCCGCTTCCGCCGCGCCAGGCGAAGGCCTTGGTAGCCGCCGCATAGCCGACACGCACATCGAGTGAACTCATCCCCCGGACGTCGAAGACACCGCGCGTGGGGAGTGCTCCGATTGCGGTCACGTTGACTCGCCCCGGTCGATCGAATGAGTATTGCGCTCCGTCGAGCGAGCGTCCCACGTGCGACCATCCGAAGGTGCCGAGCACGCGATGCGCGATGTGATCCCGCTTGAGAGCGGCGAGCGTGGCGTTGCGCGGTGTCATCTCGGTCCCATCGGCGAATTCGAAGCGTCCCAGGCGCAGGGCATGCCCACCGCGCGACGGGGGCTGACCGATGCGCACGAAGGCCTGCTTCACGAAGACAGATGCCGGTAAGTCGTCACCGTCGTTGGCGGCGGAGTACGTCCCCCCGAGTCCGAGTTGTCCGCGAGGCGCCGGGACGACTGCGTCAGAAGGCAGCCCAACCAGTGCCGGCGCCGCCAGCTCGAGGTTCCACGATGCGCGTGCGCGCGTCTGCGAGAGTCCTACCCGGAGAAGGGCGCCGACGTAACCATAGCTCCCCGCCGGATCGTTCCCGAACCAGTCCCACCGTTCGCCGCGCGTCCGCAGAGAAGCGGAGACCACAACGGCTCGACTCGGTGTCGATGTGGCGATGGGTGCTTGCGCTGCGAGTGGGGACGCTCCGGTTGTTGCAGCCAGCGATATGATCGGGGCGAGCCTGAGGAGGGCGCTCATGTTGAGCGGGAGGCATCGCATGCGAGATTCCTTGCAAGTCGTGGCCCAGTTCGCCCCGGAGTGTCACGCCCCGGGACGAAGTCGCGCATGGCCGAGTCGGATGCTCGCTTCGACAGACTATGGATTGCCGCGAGAGCGTGTACCGATAGTGCTTGACACTTCTGCCGGAGTTCGCATAATGAACAGTCCACATCTCCGTTGTAGTGCACTCTCTCATCCCGTATCGCGCGCGGCAGTAATCATAATGAGCGCAGGCGCTCGCGAAGCATCTTCCGGGAGCCGCAGTCTATCCATGTGAACCCCATGGAGGCCACATGACTGCCGCTGCCCGCGTCCGCGCTCTCGTCACACCCGCTCGCTAACACCCTTCATCCTTCGACGGAATAATCATCATGTCCACACCACAGGCGCTCGCGCCCACCATCAGGAACGCCGGTACAAAGCCAACCGTGCCGCACAAGCTGTTCGTGAATATTCCCGTCAGCGATCTACAGCGCTCGATCCGGTTTTTCGAGTCGCTGGGCTTCGCCTTCAACCTGCAATTCACCGACGCATCGGCGACGTGCATGCTCGTTGGCGAGGATGCCTACTTCATGCTGCTCAACCACGAGCGTTTCAAGGGGTTCAGCAAGCGCTCGATGGGCAATCCGCGAAAGGAGACGAACGCAATGTATGCGCTCAGCGTGAACAGCCGCGCCGAGGTCGATGAGATGGTGAAGAAAGCGCTGGCCGCGGGTGGCGCGCGTGCCGTCGACCCAATCGACATGGGCTTCATGTATGGATCGAGCTTCTACGATCTTGACGGACATCACTGGGAAGTGTTCTGGATGGATCCTGCCGCAACTGGAGGACAGCAGTAATGGCGACGACGAAAAGAATCACCATCTGCCTGTGGTTCGACAGCCAGGCGGAGGAAGCCGCGCGTTTCTACACGGGGATTTTCAGGAACTCGAAGATCAACGGGGTGACGCGGTTCCCGGACGCGGGGCAGGAGGTGCATCACCAGCCAGCGGGCTCGGTGATGGTGGTTGCGTTCGAGCTGGATGGCCACGCGTTCACTGCGCTCAACGGCGGCCCGCAATTCAAGTTCACCGAGGCCATCTCGATGCAGGTGAACTGCGCAGACCAGAAGGAAATCGACTACTACTGGGAGAAGTTGTCTGCAGGCGGTGATCCACAGGCGCAGCAGTGTGGCTGGCTGAAGGATCGCTACGGCCTCTCGTGGCAGGTCGTTCCCGATAACATGGATAAACTCTTCGCCCACGAAACATCCGCGGGAACGAAGCGGGCCATGGAAGCCCTGTTGCAAATGAAGAAGCTGGACATCGCGGCGCTCGAGCGAGCGCGCGACGGTGTGGCGTGACGACGACGATCGTGACGGCTGTCACGATCGTTAGCGAACATCTCGTCTAGTGCACCCACCCCGCGCCGCGAACCACGCGGCCGGGCGTAGCTCCCGTGTGTTTTCCCTCGGCCACCACGGCGACGCCATTCACCAGGACGTGCTTCACCCCCACCGAGAGCTGGTGCGGCTGATCGAAAGTCGCCAGGTCCCGGATCGCGACGGGGTCGAACACCACCACGTCCGCGTACATCCCTTCGCGCAGCAGGCCGCGGTCGCGGAGCTTGAGACGTGCTGCCGTCGCGCCGGACATCTTGCGGACCGCTTCCTCGAGCGTGAAGAGCGAATCCTCACGGACGTACTTTCCCAGAATCCGCGGGAAGGTGCCATACGCGCGCGGATGCGTGAGACCCTTGGCGCTGTCCGGGTCATGACCACCCGCATCGCTGCCGATGACGACCCAGGGCCGCTTGAGCTGCATGGCGACGTTCTCCTCGCTCATGCCGAAATTGATCTTCCCCAGGCGGTCACTCTCGGCGAGCGTCAGCTCGATCACGACGTCGGGCGTCAGCCGATTCATGTCCTTCATGATCGCGTCAATGCGCCAGCCTTCGTACTTCTTCAGTTCTGGCCGGGTGAATCCGACCACGGCGTGACTTGACCGCGACGGGTCGCACGAGCCGCTCTTCGTCATGTCCGCGACCAGGCGCGCGCGGGTCGCCGGGTCCCGCAGGTTCGGCATCATCTTCCCACCCTCCCTCACCCAGCCCGGGAAGCAGTTCGACAGGTTGTTCCCCGACGCCGCATACGGATACATCGTCGCGGCCACGTCCAGGCCGGACGCGCGCGCCGAGTCTATCTTCGCCACCATGTGAGCGGCCTTGGAGAGGTTCGACCGACCGGACGCCTTCAGGTGATAAATGTCCACCGTGACCCCACCCTCCACTCCAATCCGGAACGCTTCGTCCATCGCCTCGAAGAGCTGGTCGTCCTCGGAGCGCATGTGCGTGATGTAGCCGCCATGGAACGGCGACATCACCTTCGCCGACTCGATCAGCTCATTCGTCGATGCATAGCTGCCGGGCGGATAGATCAGCGCACTCGAGACGCTGAACGCGCCGTCTTCCATCGCGCGGCGGACGACGGCGCGCATGGTGTCGAGCTCCGCCGGCGTCGGATCGCCCTGGCGCTGACCCATGGCGTAGGCACGCACCGTTGTTGCGCCCAGGTACGAGCCGACGTTCACCGAATTCGCGTGACGACCCATGGCATCGAGCCATGCCCCGAATCCGTGTGCGCCTCTGAACGTGCGGTGCAGCTCGACCAGCCGGGGCAGTGTGTCGGGAATCTCCAGCAGCGCCATTATTGCGTCGTTCACCGGCGCGGGGGTAGTGGCCTCGCCGAGTATTTCAGTGGTGACGCCCTGCGTAACCTTGCCGAGGACGCGTCCGTCTTGCCACAACAGTTGGTCCCACGAGTGGCTCTGAATATCGATGAAGCCGGGTGAGACGACGAGCCCGCGCGCGTCGATAAGGCGTTTCGTGCGCGCGGAGCCGAGAGTGCCAGCGGGAGCGACGCGCGTGATGCGATCGTTAACGATGCCGACGTCGCCATAGAACCACGCGTTGCCGGTTCCGTCCACCACCTTGCCGTTGGCGATGATGATGTCGTAGCCGGAAGGCGTGGCGAGGGGCGACGTGCGGGAGAGGGTGCAACCGAGGCTGGCGATTGCGGCCAGAGCCGCGACGGCGGAGAGGAGGCGTGTGGGATGCATGCGGACAATTGACTCGATGCGAGCGCCTCCCGCTACGGCGTTTCGGACGTCGAACTGTTCTGCGTACTCATCCCAGGTCGAGATCCCTCGCCGCTTCGGCTCAGGGCACCACGCCCAGATACTTGTCCAGCCAGTCGAGCGTCTCCCCGATCAGCTTCTCCCGCGGGACGTTGTGCCCGCCATCATAGATGACATGACGCTTCCGGTCGGGTGGCGTGCCGAGCAGGTTGAAGAACGGCTTCTGCGACGACTCGATGGGAAAGAAGTGATCGTGCTTTCCGTTGAGCATCAGCACGGGAATCGTGATCCGCGGTAGATGATTGATCGGCTCAACTTCCGGTTTGCCCCGTTCCTTTTCCAGGCCAGCGACGTACAGCACCGCAGTCCTGATGCGCGGCTCGACCGCGGGCATGATCCCGCCCAGATAGCCGCCCCAGCTCACCCCGTAATAACCGATTCGCGACGTGTCGATGTCGGCGCGGGTGCCAAGGTAGTCGATGGAGCGCCGCAGGTCCTTCGCCCACATCAGGACATGATCGCGATAGAAGTTCGTGAGATCGGCGTAGTCGCTCTTGAGGCTGTCACCCCGTTCAAAAGTGCTCTTGTAGACAGGGAAAATGACCGCCCTGCCGCTCCTGATGATGAAATCAAAGCTTCGCGTATTGATCGTGGCACTCGATCGCGCCTGAAGCGCCCCCGATCCCGGAAAAATGATGATGGTCTGGTAAGGGCCGCGATGCCGCTTCGGCAGGTAGAGAAGGGCAGGAACCCGCTCTCCGCCGTACGCCGCGACGAAGCTCACTCTCTCGAGAATCCAGTCTGCCGGTGTCGTGTCCCGCGACTCGAACTTTGCGTCGAGTGGCGCAGGATCATAGTCGTACATCCGACGGTAGCTCTCGTACACCATTGCCGGCACCGGCGCCTCCTTCAGGAATTCACGCTCAGCCACGATCAGCGGGCGCATCGCCAATGCCAGGTTGGCGCCGGGTTTGAATTTCACCAGTCGTATGCCATTGATCGCGGATCGGTCGAACGGATCCTGTGCGTAGGCATCGGTGAACTGGTATTCCTCATCGCTCCACCCACCACCCAGGATGTAGCGGTTGCCGCCGACGGCAGTGCTGCACCACTCGCGCACGTTGCCAGCCATATCGAACGTTCCGAATGGGCTCATACTGGCGAATCGCGACACTTCGGCCGGACCGTCGCGCTCGAAATTGCTGCCGGGCACGATGTATTGGGCCATTCCGATGCCAGCCGCGCGGGCCCAGTGGAACACGGTGGGCAGATGCTTGCCTTCGAACTTCGCGAATGCGGCTGCTTCATACCAGCTAATGCCGCCAACCGGGACATTGTCCTGCCCACGCGGGGGTGCACCCGCCTCCCAGGTCGCTGGCCCGGGACGCCCCGTGCGATCCTTCAGATGCGACATGGCCTCGTCCCACGTAAGCTTTCGTCCCTCGTGAACGAAGGCATGCTCCCAGAATTCCCGGTTCCGGTAACCGCCTGCGTCGACGAATGCCTTGTACCGCCGGTTGGTCACTTCGTGACGATCGACACGAAAATCATCGAGAGTGGCCTGTTCGTGATCGAGTCCAATCACTCCGGCGCCCAGATCTTTCTCGCCGAGTACTCTCACCATCCCCGAATCCGGTGCGGTCTCGGCGTCGAGGGAGATCAACTGGTCGCGCAACAAACCGGGGGCCGCCGCAAGCATGACCGGGCGATACCCCGGTTTTTCGACGCGATAGCGCGACACCCCGTTCGGGATTCGCACGCTGTCGGTTGGCGTCGTTCCGACAACTTCCCATGCGGTCGAATCGCCGTACCACGTCCGGAATACCGTCGCTCCCTCTGGCTCGGTGCGGAAGACGACCCTCGACGTGAAGCTGGGCCACACGGCGTTCAGCGCCGAATCGTCCGGGGCGATCAACTCGGCCCGCTTCGCAAGCATCCACGCGCTGTCCACAACCGCGATTTCGGCGAGCCTGTGAATTTCCGGGATGGCGACATCGCGCAACCAGTGTTCCTTGCGCGAGCGCGATGTCATGGCCCATACCGCGCCCGCGACCAGCACAAGTCCGACGACTCCAGCGAGGATCAGCCGTCTCCGACCCGACGGAGTGGCAACCAGACCACGGATGGCGGGCTGGGTTCCCGAGGACGGTGTGGTCAGCGCCTCGAACTCGATGAGCAGCTCGTCGGCTGACTGAAACCGCGCGACAGGGTCCTTCTCGAGACACTTCATCACGATCCCAGACAGTGCCGGTGAAAGCTCCGGCCGCAGCGTTGCGATCGGCTCCGGAGGTGTCATGATGTGCGCAGTGAGCACTGACCGCGGTGCACCCGTGAATGGCGGGCGACCGGCAAGCAGCTCATACGCCAGCACGCCGACCGCGTAAATGTCCACCCGATGATCCGCATCCTGATCGGCCGCGGCCTGCTCGGGTGCCATGTACGACGGCGTTCCCAGCGAAATGCCGATACTCGTGAGCGCCTCATTCCTGTTCGCGCCGCTCATCGCTTTCGCCACGCCAAAGTCCACGACGAGCGCGTGACGTTCGGCGATCATGACGTTCTCAGGCTTGATGTCCCGGTGGACGACCGCATGGCGGTGCGCATGGGCAAGTCCGTCAACGACGTCTCGCAGCAGCCGTACGGCCTCGTGGACGGGAAGCCGGCCACCCGCCTGCACCAGGTGATCGCGCAGCGAGTGCCCTTCGACGAAAGGCATGACGTAGTACAGCAGCCCGTCGGCTTCGCCGGAGTCGATCAGCGTGAGGATGTGCGGATGCTGCAGCTGCGCCGCGATGGAGATTTCACGCAGAAATCGATCACCGCCGACAGCGGCCGCGAGGTCAGGGTGCAGGACCTTGATGGCCACCGGTCGCTGGTGACGCACGTCATGGGCGCGGTAGACAGTCGCCATCCCGCCGTGGCCAATCTCGCGCTCTACGGCGTAGCGACCGGCAAGAGCTGCGGTGAGCCGTTCAATGACTTCGGCCATGACCGAAGGTAGGATGAATAGTGGCAGTCGGCCAGAAGCACGTGACCCCGTGCCGTCTGGTCATCGCCAGCTCAGTGTGAGCGCCGCCTGGCAATTGTGGCAGTTCACTCTATTCACCAACCGGTCTCGGTGCCTCTTCATACCGCTCGGCCGCCAGCCGGCGTGCCGCACGGTCGCCGAAAATCTTCTCACCGTCGTAGCGACCATTCTCGATGAACACCTCGGAGATCGCGCGACCTGACACGATACTCCCGGCCATATGGATGCCGGGCACGTTGGTTTCCAGCGTCTCCGGGTGGAGTGTGGGCCGCTCCGTTTCGCGATCGAGCTCGATGCCCATCGATCGAAAGAAATCGAAGTCGGGAGTGAAGCCGATCAACGCATAGATCCGGTCGGCGGGAAGACGCCGGGTCGCGCCGTCAGCGGTTCGAATCGTGATGTTACCAGGCTCGATGGAAATTACCGCGGCGCCAAGATGGGACGCGATCTCCCCAGCCTTGATGCGGTTCTCCAGATCCGGCCGGAGCCAATACTTGACGCTCTGCCTGAACTCCGGTTTGCGATAGACGAGCGTGACGCGGGCGCCCGCGCGGTAGAGCTGCAGAGCGGCTTCGACCGCCGAGTTCTTCCCGCCGACCACGACGACGTCGAGCCCCCAGCCGATGTGCGCCTCGTCGAAGTAATGATGGACATGCGGCAGATCCTCGCCCGGGACGTCCAGGCGATTGGGATGGTCGAAATATCCGGTTGCGAGCACAAGCCGGTCGCAGGTTATCTGCTCCGCCCCAACTGCGGTCGCCACCGTGCAGCGAATCCGTCCATCGACACGCTCGGCCATTTGCAAACGCGTGAATGGCCGCACGCGAAGCCCCTCGGCGCGGGCGACGCCGCGGTAGTACATCATCGCTTCTTCACGCGTTGGCTTGGCGCCGGCGCAGACGATGGGATGATTGCCGATCTCGAGCCGCTCGGGTGTCGTGAAGAACATCATGCCGGCGGGATAGTGCACGATGGAGTTGACGATCGCGCCCGCGTCGATGACAAGCGGATCGATCCCTCGGTGGCGCGCTGAGATGGCGCAGGCGAGTCCGATGGGGCCGGCACCCGCGATGAGGACAGATTCGTGCGTGTTCCTGGTCGCAGTCATAGGCGGAAGCTAGCGAAACTGCCACTGGCCGACATTGGGCGCGCCGCCAGCTTTTTGATGCGACTCTTCCCGCCTTCCCGCGAGCAACGCTAGCGAAACTCCGTGAGCGGAATCTTTGCCGGTGGCAGCAGCAGTACCGGGCATGTGGCTCCACGCAACAGTCTGGCGGCAATGCCGCCGGCAAAGCGCCGTTCAAGAACGCTCGCTTCGCGACGCCCGACGATAATGAGGTCGATCCTGGTGAACGCCGCAAAGTCCAGAATTTGTCTGGCTGGCTCTCCGGTCGGCGTGATCATCTCCATGTGAACCGCCGGCGGCAGGTGCAGCGACTCCGTTAGATGGATGAAGGCCTCGTGCACGGCCTGCCCGTATTCCTTGTCCCAATAGGAGTTGTCCAGTCCCCAGCTTTCCGTTTCGGGTACCACATGAATGCAATAAACCGACTCTGCTTCGGCCAGCAACGAGCGGGCTGCCGAGTCCTGTTGCAGGCGCTCGAGTGCCGGCGAGTGAAGGTCGGTGGCGATGAGCACGTGCCTAGGCAGACAGTCGAACCCTGCCATGGTCGCGAGCAGCGGAGTATCGCCTAGCTGCGCAATGTGAATGGGCGTCTCATTGCCCAGGATCCGGTCAACCACTCCATGGCGATTTCGGCCGGTGATTACCAACTCCGCGTGTCGCCGTTCTGCCGTACGCGCGATAACTACGGCGGGACGACCGATCTTGACCTTGACTCGCCACGGGCTGTTCTCCCCAACGGTGCGAGTCAGCTGTCGCCGCACAGAGTCCGCCTGCGCCTGAACCCGCGTTACATCAGGGTTTGCGGTTGACGCCGAGGATGCCGGAGAGTGTGCAAAAAACGGCGAAGGCTCGAGTACCGACAGCACTTGCACGGCCTGGCCGGTGTGATCGTTGATCAATCGCGCGGCAACGAACGCCGCGTTTGCGGAGGGCGCACCGTCGGTCGCAACAAGGATGGGCCCCGAACGTACCGAGGGAGCAGGGTGGTCGGCGGGATCGGCAGCCGGCAGGAACGGTGGATCGTCGAAGTGGGTGGGACGAGTCAGGGTAGCCATTGATCAAACCTCCGGAGTTCCAAGCACCCGTGCGCTGGTGGCGTTTTCATGTGGAATACAAAGTCCGCTTCTGGACGCGCTGATCTGCTACTGCGCCCGCAATGTCACTCATTGAAACGATGCCGCAGAGCTTCCCCGCATCCACCGCAAGCACCCGGTGGATGCCGGCGTTACGCATGAACAGGGCAGCGACACTCACCTCGGTGGTCGAGGCCAGCGAATGCGCCCTATGTGTCATGACTTCAGCGACGGTGTGATCGTCCAGGCCTCCCTCTACTTCGCGAAAGGTCGTATCCACAACGTCGCCCGCGTCCGCACG
>JBKJRV010000007.1:0-2783 GCA_046593115.1 Gemmatimonadaceae bacterium | reverse complement strand
CTTCCTGACTGCTGACGTTGCGCGCCGCCTTCCGCTCCTCCACGGCCTGAATCATCGCTCGGCGCTCACGATCCAGCGCTTCTGCCCTGTCGATAGTCGGAGCGAGAGCGTCGAGCTTGCCACGCCGCCGCATGCCGTCGCGCAGCGTGTCGATCTGCTCGCGGAGCATCCGCGGGTCGTGCATCAGTGCTTGGGTCGGCCTGGCACCAGGTCCCGGAATCCACACGCCGGATCAACGAGAATCCGGAACGCAATCCGCCGGGTAATCGCGTCGATCTCATCGATGACGATCTTGGAATAGATCTGCCGACCGATGTCGAACCGGCACTCGATGTCGCGGGTGGCCTGGATCACCGCCACTGTCCCGGTCGGTGCCACCGTCACGGAGTCATACCGATAGCCGCCGCTCGGCGCCCGTAACAGCGAATCGAATGGCACGTTCACGGTGAGAATGCCGACCGTGCGCCGAGCCGCAGTGGGATCCACGATGAGCCGGAACGGATACAGCAGCGCGTTGCCCTGCGCGTCGATATCGAAGGCGATGTCGAATGAGATGTTCGCATCGGCCCGAACCACGGTATGCGCAGGGGTAACCAGCGCGGTTGGGAACGCCAGCGGCGACCCCGACAGCGCGTAGACTACCAGCGTATCGGTAACAGTGTCTCGCGACGCCACGAGATTGACCGGATCCCGGCAGGACGACAACGCGAGGGCGGCTCCGGCAATGACGGCGAGCGAAATGCGTGGGGTCACGGGGGACGACGGAATGTGAGGGCGTCGCGCAAACGGCGCGACCGACGTGAGGCGGTTAGAATACTGATCCGCACGAGAGAGTTCAAGCGATTGGCATCGCTTGACTTCGCTCATCTGCGGCTCTTAGTTTCGCTGCAACTTTCATGGAGTGCTGATGGCCACCATTCGCGACCTTGTCGGCGCCATTCGCCAGCGGGAAGGGGTTGAAGCGGCAGTCGTGCTTGGTCGGGATGGCCTCGTCATCGACGGGCAGTCCGGCGGAGAGGTCAACGCCGAGGATCTCGCGGCGCATATTCCAGGCATCATACACTCCGCCGACGAATTCGGCCGGTCCGCGGGACGCGGCAGTCTGGCGACGGCAGTGCTGGAGTATCCGCAGGGGCTCGCCATCGTGTCCGTTTTCTCCGAAGACGCGATGCTGCTGGTGCTCGTACAGCCGAATGCCAATATCGCGCAGCTGCTGTTCGAGCTCCGGCGAAACCGCGATCACATCGCCGCACTCGTCTAGGCAGTGATGGAACAGGTGTGCCATGTGCTGGTAGCGGACGATGAGCCGCATATTGGCCGCATCATCAAGATGAAGCTGGAACAGGGTCCCTTTCGCGTCACGCTCGCCTACGATGGCAAGGAAGCATTCGAGACGCTCGACCGGACGCCTGACATCGGACTCGTCCTGCTCGACCTGATGATGCCGTATCTCTCGGGGCTGGACGTTCTCGCCCGAATCCGTGAAGACGGACGCTGGGCAACCCTTCCCTGCATCATCCTCACGGCCGCGGGTCAGGAGCAGCAGCACCGGCGCGCCATGGAGCTCGGTGCCACGGAATTTCTGACGAAACCTTTCAGTCCGAAAAAGCTCTACGCCCGGGCCGCCGAACTTGCAGGCTTTGCGACCGAGGGAACGAACGCGGACCCTGTGTGAGTCGCTGGACCGTAGTCCTCGCGGGTGGAGTTGGCTCCCGCTTCTGGCCTCTCAGTACGCCACAACGGCCAAAGCAGCTACTGCCGCTCATCGACGATGTCCCGCTGCTCACGTCGACGCTGAAGCGGTTGCGTGCGCTCTCGCCGCCCGAGCGCACACTCATTCTCACGAACGCATCGCTGCAATCCGCGGTAGCCGCCATGGCGCCGGAGATCCCGCCGGCCAACATCATTGCCGAGCCGGCGCCCGCGGGCACGGCGGCGGCGCTCGCGTGGGCTGCCCTGGAGATCGCCCGCCGGGAAGACAAGAACGCGATCATGATCTCCGTGCACGCCGATTGGGCGATCGGCGATGAGAGTGGATTCCGCAAGACGCTCCGTGCCGGTGCCGATGCGGCCGAGCAGCAGAAGGCGCTCGTCATCGTCGGGGTGGTCCCCGTTCGGCCTGATACTGGCTTCGGCTACATTCAGGTTGGGGAGGCAGTTTCGCCCGGCGTGCACCGCGTCACACAATTCCTCGAGAAGCCGGACCGCGAAAGTGCGGAGCGGATGCATCGCGAAGGGTATCTGTGGAACTCCGGTATTTTTGTATGGCGCGTGGGAGATTTTCTCCAGACGATCGCCACGCACACTCCAGAAGTGGCGCCTGCGGTGCGTCATGCGGGAAATGACATCCAGAAGTTCTTCGCGACGGTGCGTCCGGTCTCCGTCGATGTCGGCGTGCTTGAGCGGACCGACCGCGTGCTGGTGCTCCGCGGTGATTTTGGCTGGGATGATGTTGGCACCTGGGCGTCGCTCGGTCGCGTGCGAAGCCGGGATGCCAACGGTAATGCCGTCGTCGGTCCCGCGTTCCTTCATGAATCGACGAACAACGTGATACACGCCGAGGGCAACACGGTTGTTCTCTATGGCATCTCGAACCTGGTTGTGGTTACTCGTGCCGGCCTCACCTTCGTGACGACGATGGAGAAGGCAGCCGATCTCAAGCAGTTGGTCGAGGCCCTGCCTCCGGCGATCGCGGCCGGGCGGTGAGCGCACGTCGCAGCGGCAGTACGGTGGTGATGTACGCTCACCGCCCGGCCGCGATCGCCGGAGGCAGGGCCTCGACC
>JBKJRV010000315.1:0-6327 GCA_046593115.1 Gemmatimonadaceae bacterium | reverse complement strand
GCCCGCCGAGTCCTGCGTGGGTGGATGCAGGGCGAACAGGAAGTGCTGGATGACGCGGCGCTCCGCGCGCATCAGCGGCTGCTGCGCGAGTTCCTCCAGGAGCACCTGGCCGATGGTCGCGCGTTGCGCGCGTTCGACGTCTGGGAGCGTGCGGGGTGGGATGATCCGGTTCCGGACCAGGCGCCGAGATCTCGCTCTCGCGATTCCGGTGATCTGAAAGAATGATCATCGGCACGGCTGGGCACATCGATCACGGCAAAACCGCGCTGGTCCGCGCACTGACCGGCGTGGACACCGACCGCCTGCCCGAAGAGAAGCGTCGCGGCATCACGATCGAGCTCGGGTTTGCCCCACTCCGCTTCGACGATGGACTGCAGGCCGGGATCGTGGACGTGCCCGGGCACGAGGCGTTCGTGCGCACGATGCTGGCAGGCGCGAGCGGAATTGACGTCGCGCTGCTGGTGATTGCTGCCGATGAAGGCGTCATGCCGCAGACGCGCGAGCACCTGGCGATTCTCTCGATCCTCGACGTCCGCGAAGCCGTCATCGCACTCACCAAGCGTGATCTCGTGGACGACGAGTGGCTGGCCCTCGTGATGGAGGACGTGCGAGGCACCCTGGCCGGAACGCTGCTGGCCGGGGCGACGGCGGTGCCGGTTTCGGCCACGCGGGGCGATGGCGTCGCCGAGTTGAGGGCGGCGTTGCGCGCGGCGCTCGAGCGGGTCGCGCCTCGCGGTGGCGGAGCTCTCTTCCGCATGCCCATCGATCGCGCGTTCACGGTGAAGGGAACCGGCACGGTCGTCACGGGCACGGTGTGGTCTGGTTCCATTGGGCGTGATGGGACCGTGCGCATCTTTCCCGGGGGGCGTGAGGCCCGCGTGCGCGGGGTGCAGCGTCACGCAGTCGCCGCCGACCGGGCGCAGGCCGGCGAGCGGTGCGCGGTGGCGCTCGCCGGCGTTGACGTCCACGACGTGGCGCGTGGCGGCGTGCTGGTGGAGAGCGCGGCATGGCGCGCTTCGCGTACGATCATCGCCGATGTCGCGCTGCTGCCGGACGCACCGGCGGCGCTGACGCCTCGCACCCGGGTGCGGCTGCACCTCGGAACGGTGGACGTGTCGGCACGCGTCATCGTTCCCGGGGGCCAGGCACAGCCCGGTCAGTCGGTCCCGGCTCGTGTGGTGCTCGACGAGGCGATTGTGGCCCGCGGGGGCGACCGGTTCGTCCTGCGCCAGCCGTCGCCCGCGGTCACCATTGGCGGAGGGGTCGTGGTCGACCCAATGCCGTCGCATACCCGCGCGAAACCATGGAGCGCGAAGGGGATGGACGACGTCGCCATCGTATCCCGGCTCGTGGCGGACGAAGGCGCGGCCGGAGTGGCCATAGATGTCCTTCCCGTACGTGCCGGTATCCCCCCTGAGCGCGTGGCGACTGTGATCGACCTGTTGCGTGAGACGGTCGCTCGCTGCGGGGATGTGCTGGTGGCGAACACGGCGCTTGATGCGATCCATGCCCGCCTGCTTGCGCTGCTCACGGAGTACCACCGGCGAGCGCCCCTCGAGCCCGGGGCCCCGCTCGAGGAGATCCGGTCGCAGCTGGGCGGGAATGCGGCGGTGGATCGCGTGCTCGCCGGAGCAAAAGCCCGCGGCGATGTCGTACTGCATCTCGGGATCCTTCGACTGGCTGACTGGACCCCGACGCTGTCGAGCCACCAGCAACAAACCCTGGAACTGTTGCGCGGTGTCCTACGTAGTACTGGTCGGGAGCCGCCGGCCGTGACGGAGCTCGTCGCGGCGCATGGGGATTCCGTTCCCGCGCTGCTGCGGGTGCTGGAGCGGGACGGAGAGGTTGTCCGGGTGGACCAGGGTCGCTTTTACGACGCCGAGGTCCTGAACGAGCTGACGGACGCTGTACGCGGGGGGATGGTGAAGGGGCGGGAATACACCCCCGCGGAGCTTCGCGACCTGCTGGGTGTGTCGCGCAAGTTTTTGATCCCGCTGCTGGAATACTGTGACCGGCGTCGCATTACGGCGCGCGTTGGGGGTGGTAGGGTGCTTTCAGGGGGATAGGTCCGATTGACTTCTACTGGGGCCGAACCTATGTTCGCCCTCAGAGGGAAACTAACGATCACTTGTAGCAGGAGTGGGTACCGAACACTTACTTCGTCAGAGTGGAGAAGGCACATGAAGCTCCGTTGGGCGGCAGCCATCCTGGTGCTTGCCCTCAGTGCGCTCATGCCGAGTCAGTTGTCGGGGCAGCAGACCGCTCCGGCCCGAAAAACCAGCGCAAACCCGCTCGGGCAGAACTATCCGAATCCGTTCAATCCCGAGACGACGATCCCCTTTGCAGTGGGAGATTCCACGTCGTGTGCGAACACGCCGTCGCGGCAGTACCGGGTGAGTCTTAGAATTTACAACGTGTTGGCGCAGCTGGTAGCGATTCCGATTCTGCAGGCAGGGACTGGAAGCGTGACGCAATCGGCAGGGAGTGGACGCCCATTGGTCGATACCCGTTTGACATGCGGGCGGTATACGGCCTTCTGGGATGGCAAGTATCTTAGCAGCTCACGTGAAGTGGCGTCAGGTATGTACTTGGCGCGATTGGAGATAGACGGCAAGCCGTTTGTCCGAAAAATGATCGTGACCAAGTAGCATTTACGTGAAAAAGGCGCCGCTGGTTGGGCGCCTTTTTCCTACGGAGGGGTTGCGGCCAGCTTTCGCTCGAGCGCCTGCCACACCTGCACCGCCCGCTCGGGGTCCTCCGCCAGTTCGCGCGCATGGCTATCAAGCTCCGCTGGCGTAAGTCCCCTCGCCTGCAATACTTTCAAGCGCGCGGCGTCACGTTGAGGCGTGCTGATCGCGGAATCACCGTGCACTCGGCGGAGCTCGGCCATCGTGGCGACGAAGGTGGAATCATCGAGGCCCGCACCGCTCCCACGGCCGTTGCAGCTCATCACTCCAAGCATCAGGAAAAGCGGAACATGGCCGAAGCGTCGCATTTAGCGGCAAGGCTACCCAGCGCCTCGCGGCGCGTCAAGCTCGCGCGATGACGGCGAGCGCCGTTCTGCCGGCAGGTCCCGACGCGCCCGCGCTCCGCCCGGAATCCAGGCTGGGAGGGCGGTTTGTCAGCCGCACCCGGCTCGTTGGTCGGTCCATGTACTGGCTGGCCTGGCTCATCGGGTCTGGCGGTGGACGGGTTGGCAGCGGCGTGCAGCGCGAGATCGAAACGCTGGGGATCGGTGCACTGCGTCTGGTTGGCGCGGCCTCGGTGCTGGTCGGACTCATCGCCACGTTCCAGATCGCCTACCAGCTCTCCGCGTACAGCGCGCAGTCGATGAGCGGTCAGGCAATTGGCTGGTTTGGGGCGCGGGAATTGGGACCGCTCGTGGTGGCCATTCTGGTGATCGCCCGGAGCGCGTCGAGAATCGCGGGAGAGTTTGCCTCGATGAGCGTCAACGCGGAGATTGATGCGCTACGCGCGATGGGGCTCGACCCTATTAAGTATCTCGTCGCCCCGAAGCTGGCGGCCCTGCTGCTCGCGCTGCCCGCCCTCACCATTCTGTCGGACGGGTTGATCCTGCTCGGGGGATGGGTGGGCAATACCATGTTCCTGGGATTCACCACGGGTTTCTACATCGATCAACTCCGTACCTCATTCACGATTCGCGATCTGATTGTCGGTCTCGTGAAAGCAGTGGCTTTTGCGCTGCTCATTGGCCTCGTTGCCGCCGATGAAGGATTGAACGTCGAGCGGCGTGTCTCCGCGATCAGCGAAGCCGCGACGCGAACGGTCGTCGCCTGCCTGATTGCGGTGCTCGCGTTCGACACGCTGATGAACGCCATCTTCTATTTCATTCCGAGCTTTCTCTAGTGGCGCTCCCCTCCCCGGACGCCGTGCGTCGCAACACCGGCTGGATGGCGGGGATTCCCGTGCTCGAGGTTCGTAACCTCACCGGGCCGGCCGATGATGCCGTGATCCACGATGTGAATCTGAAACTGGACGCGGGCAAGACGCATGTGGTGCTCGGGCTGATCCACTCCGGCAAGTCGATGCTCATGCGACTGCTGCTGGGTCTCGAGCGTGCCGAGTCAGGGACGGTAGTCGTCGAAGGACGGAGCTACGATGCCACCGGTGAGACCGAAACCGTGACGCGTGACATGCGTCGCCGCATTGGCGTAGTCTTCGAGGGGTCCGCGCTGCTCGCGCGCATCAGTATCATCGAGAATGTGGAATTGCCCCTGCTGGAGCACCGGCATACGAACGCGAAAGACGCCCGAGATGCGGCGCGGGAGTTGCTCCTCATGGTCGGAATGAATGTCGCCGAAGATACGACGCCGCTGCAGGTTGGCCGCGCCGAGCAGCGTCGGGTAGCGCTCGCGCGTGCGCTGGCACTTGACCCTGGAATTCTGATCATGGACGAGCCGTCGCATGGGCTCGATCCTCACGCGGCCGCCGAGCTGGATGATACGGTCAAGCGGTTGCAGCAGGAGCGGGGGTTCGGGGTGATGATTGCGTCGCACGAAGCACGATATGCGTTCCGTGGCGCGCATGAAATCTCGGTCATGGCCGGCGGGCGCATCGTCGAGCAGGGTACTCGCGATCAGTTGCAGGCCAGCACGCATGAGGTGGTCCGCCAGCTACTCAACCGCCGAGGATCGCGATGAACGGGGGCGACTCCCGACGAACGATCTGGGCCTTTCTCGGTCTGGTCGGCCTCGTGCTGGTCGCGCTCGTCGCCATCGCACGCTATCCGAGCATGATCGCGCGGGGACGCGAGTTTCACAGCGTGTTTCGCAGTGCCGCGGGACTCGATGTCGGCGATGAGGTTCGGTATGGCGGCCTGGTCGTCGGCTCGGTGACCCGGATGGCCTTCGACACCACCGACCGCACGCGAATTCTCGTCACCTACAAGGTGAAACGAGGTACCCCGATGCGGACCGACACGCGCGCCTCTATTGGCCAGGTCGGATTTCTCGGCGAGCCATATCTGAGTCTCCGGCCTGGCGCGACCGAAGCTCCCGGTCTCGCGACAGGATCGCGGGTTCCCGCGGATGAAACGGCCAGCTTCCAGGAGGCCATGGGACGCCTCGCCTCATTTCTCGATCGGGCGGACACTCTCATGGGCAGCGCCGAACGCATTGCGAAGATGACGCCGTGGCAGCGCATCGACCGGCTCTTCGCGCGGCTCGATACGCTGGTGGGGTCGTCAACCAGCGGAGCGGATCGCGTCTTCACGTCGCTCGATAAGGCGAGCGAACAGCTCACCGGCGTGCTGGCACGGACGGAGCGTGTGGTGGCGGCGATCGATACGACGGTGGCCACCGCTCGCCCGGATTTGCAGGCCACGCAACGCGAGATGCTGGCGACGATGCGCGAGGTGCGCGTGCTGGTGAGTGACGTACGCGACGCCATGCAGGAAGGGGGCGGCGTCGACAAGCTGATGAGGAACGTGTCGGCCGCCTCCGATAATCTGGCTCGCCTGTCCGAACGGATCGAGCGCGATCCAACCAGTGTGTTGCAGCGGCGCGCCCTGCCGAAGAAAGTGGCGGGACCGAAACCGTGAGGTCCGCGTGCCGGACGGTCCTCGTGGTTGCTGTGTGTGCGAGCCTCGGTGGTTGCTCGCTTCTTGGGAAGCTGTTGAATGGCGGCCCTCCGCTGCCCGCGCGTGAGTTGTACCGACTGCATCTCGTCGACACGAGTTCAAACGTGCCGGTGGTGAATGGTGGCGCGACACTCCTCACGGGGTCGGTCGCCATCGCTCCCTATTCGACGCCCGGACTGTACGGAGAGCGCGGTATCGTCTTTCGGATCGGGACCAGTGCGTACGGGGCCTATCCCTCGCGCGAGTGGGCCCTGCCGCTCGGCGAGATGCTGGGCACACTGACCGAGTCGGTGTTCGAGCGTGCGCCAATCTCCCGCGACGCGGCCGTCTACGATCCGCCGTCCCGCAACTCGCACACGTACACGTGGCGCGCGACGGTGCGCGAGTTCGAGGAGGTGAACATCGAGAAGGCCGTTTCCATTGCCGTCCGCATCGACGCGCGGCTGGTGCGCTCGCTCGATGACTCGCTGATCTGGAGCGGCAGCGCGCGCGTCGATCGCCCCATTCCCGATGGGACGATGGAGCGCATCATTGCGGGGCTGTCGGATGCGGCGATCGAGGTGATCAATAAACTGGGCGCGGAGGCCGTTGCGGAATTGCGAGGTTCGGCGTCCGCCGCAGCCAGGTCGCAGCCGTGACGGACGGCCCCTGCCACTGATCATTCGGTAGCCGGCAGTGCAACTCCCCGGTCCCCCCCCACGTAGAATGTCGCCATGATCAATTCCGAC
>JBKJRV010000252.1:0-6492 GCA_046593115.1 Gemmatimonadaceae bacterium | reverse complement strand
TGATCTCCTGGATGGCGGCTTTCCGGGGGCTTAGTGACTGCATTTGATAGGCATCGTAGGGTTAGTGGCATGGTAATGATCACCAAATAGTGCAATAATTGCAAGAATCAAGGCTTTATTGCGTCGTAGGCTGGTTCAATATTACCATTTGCATTGTCTTTCGTGCACATTTTGCACAACAGTCTTGCTTTGCGTTCTTTGGTGTTTCCGTTACCAGGCGTACCATGCCTTCTACCTCTATCCCCGTTCCGTGACCTCCAGATCACTCACGCCGGACACGACCGGCGCAACGCGCGCTGACATTCTCGCGTTGGCTCGCAGTCTCAACGTCCGGTACCTGCGTCTGCAGTTCACCGATATCCTGGGGATCAACAAGAACGTCGAGCTGCCGTCATCGCAGTTCGAGAAGGCACTGGAGGGAGACATCATGTTCGACGGTTCCTCGATCGAGGGTTTCGTCCGCATCGAGGAGTCCGACATGCTGCTGGCGCCCGATCTCTCGACCTTCCGCGTATTCCCGTGGGGCGATGCGGAAAACCGCATCGGGCGGATCATCTGCGATATCAACATGCCTGATGGAACGCCGTTTTCCGGTGATCCCCGGGGTGTGCTCAAACGACAGGTTGCCCGCGCACACAAACTCGGCTACACGATGAACGCCGGCATGGAAGCGGAGTTCTTCATGTTCAAGCCGGGTCCCGGGGGGGAGGCGTCCACGAAGACGCACGATGTGGGAGCGTATTTTGACCTCACCCCGGTGGATCTTGGCGAAGAGGCGAGGCGCGCGATTGTCGATGTGCTCGAGCAGATGGGCTTCGAGGTAGAGGCTGCGCATCATGAGGTCGCACACGGGCAGCACGAAATCGACTTTCGGTATGCCGATGCCCTCACGACGGCCGACAACATCGCGACGTTCCGGTTCGTCGTCCGAAACATCGCACAACGCTTCGGACTGCATGCGTCGTTCATGCCGAAACCGATCTTTGGGCAAAACGGCAGTGGGATGCACACGCATCAGTCGTTGTTCACCGGGGCAGAAAATGCCTTCTGGGATTCAACAGCGAAGTGGGAGCTCTCGGAAACCGCTCTCTGGTACATCGGCGGATTGCTCGAGCACGCACGCGGCTATACCGCGATCACCAATCCGCTGGTCAACTCATACAAGCGCCTGGTTCCCGGGTATGAAGCCCCGGTCAACGTTGCCTGGTCCATGCGAAACCGCTCACCAATGATTCGTATTCCCGATCGACGCGGGTTGGGTACACGAGTGGAGCTCCGCATTCCGGATCCTGCCGCGAATCCCTACCTCGCGCTTGCCGTGATGCTGGCCGCAGGACTGGATGGTATCGAGACACGAGCGGATTCTCGCGAGCCGGTGAATACGAACATCTGGGAGATGTCACACCGCGAGCGGCGTCGCCTGCGCATCGACGACCTCCCGCACGATCTGGAGGAGGCTTGCGACGAGCTGGAGAAGGACGAGGTGATCACCGATGCACTGGGGAAGCATGTCACCGCGAACTTTCTCGCGGCGAAACGTCAGGAATGGCGAGACTACATCACACAGGTGAGCCAGTGGGAGCTGGACAACTATCTCGCCAAATACTGATGCGGCCAACCATCGTGTGACTGCCCAGCACGGAGGTGGGGGTGGCGACGTCAAACCAGCTGGGATCGCATGCATGACCGCGCCGGATTCCAGAGCACGTGTGGCGTGCTCGCTGGTCAGGAGCGCGCGGAATTCGAGACGCGTAGAGTCATTTCGTCGCAGCGCTCCCGCGCGCTAACTCAGCGAACGATGATCGTCCCTGCCATGGTCGGGTGGAGATTGCACCGGTACGGATAACTTCCGGTACTGGAAGGCACGAACACCGCCTTCGCTCCCTTCACGAGCACTCCGGACTCAAATTGCCTACCCATGGCCACCGCGGAGTGATCGAATGCATCCTCATTCACCCACTCCAGCGTGTCGCCAACGGCTGCGACCACTGAGTCAGGGCGAAAGACAAATCCCTGAATTGCGATCGAGTGCGTGCGCGGAGCGGGTCTAATGGCCGCCGAGCCCGTAGTAGCGCAGCCGAACGCCAGCACCATGAGCACCGCGCCGAGAGGGAATTGGGCGCTCCCTCCCCGACGCGTGAGCCCGGACACTATCGAACGGTGGGGCGGAGACGCTTTGCGTGCTCGAGATGAGCCGCGACGGCAGGCCTGGTGTTGCGAAGCAACTCCCGTAGCTCGCCATTGCTTGCGCTCGGAATCAGAGTCTCATCGATGGCCTTGAGCAGCCCTTCATGATACTCGATCTCATTGTCGATATACTCGCGGTCGAAGGCAGCGCCATCCTTCTCGCGCAACCGGTCGCGAATGACTTCCGACTTGTCGCGCATGTCGAGGCTGATCGACGACTCTACCGGCGTCACGCCGAGCTTCGTCACCAGATCCACGGCGGCCTTGTTCACGCCGCCATGATCAGCCAGCATGCGCTGCGCAAAGGCCTTCACCTCGGCGCTGACCGCCTTGTTCAGTGCAATATTGGCGTAGCCAATGTCAGCATTGTTCGCGGCAACCACGATCGCGGCAATATTCGCATCGCTGATGCTTTCGGTACGGCCGACCGATCTGGGTGCTTCCGCCATGCGCGGCGATCGAGCACAGGCTGCAGACGCCAATACCAAAACAACGGCGCCGGTTCGAGCCAGAGAATTTCGCATTCCTTGAGACCTCTTTGAGGGATGGTGCACCTCTCAAAATTACCATGCCGAACACTGTTTCCACAGAATTGACAATCACCCTACGCGCGGTTCGCGCCGACGGGCGGATTGGCAATTGAACCAGGGGGTGCCTCCACCTCGGATGGTGGTGGCTCCTCATCCTGCGCCATCTGCGCGGATCGACGCCGGCCGAGCACCTGGATCGCTTCCAGGGCGGCCATGCAGAACGCAGCCCATGCGAGGCCGAGAACGACTCCCGCCGCCACATCGGACGGATAGTGAACGCCCAGATACAGGCGGCTGATACAGATCAGCACAATCATGCAGAAGGCGAGGAACATGGTCAGCCAGCGGGCCCAGCGGCGGCGCTGCAGTCTCGCTGCCAGGTATCCTATGGTGGCATAAACGATAGCGGCGCTCATCGCGTGACCCGACGGGAAGGACGAGCTACTCGCATGCGCCAGCCATTCGAAGACCTGCGGCCGATCGCGGTTGAAGATGAGCTTGAGAATGTTGTTGAGAATGATTCCGCCGCCCGTCGATACCAGAAGGAGCACGGCCGAGTACTTGTGGCGAGTGAGCGAAAGAAAGGTTGCCGCGATGGCCACGATGACGATGACGACCAGCCCTGTCCCGAGTGCGGTGATTTCAATGAGCGAGCGCTCGATCCAGGCGATGCGGTGCTGTCCGAGATAGGTCATCACGGCATCATCGAAGGCCTGCGTCGCACCCTGCCGGACGTCGATCGCCAGAATCGCGAAGAGCCATACACCGGCGACAGCGACCGCCGCGCCTGCAATGAGGAAGACGCCGACTGCCGCGCGAAAATTCTGAATGTGGTCGGTAAAGAGTCGCAGACCGCGGTACAGCAGGTCGGTTGCCAGATGCATCCGGCCGCGTCGCTGGTCGCGGCGGTCACCGGCGGGTGTCGGGACGTCAGGGCTCATGCGCTTTGCGTTTCCACACGCACCGCCGGCCAGAGCTCCGTCTGCGGGATGCGCGGGTCGAGCCGCCGGCGGACTCGTGCCGCGATCTCGTCCACCACGCCGGGATCTTCAACGAGATCGTATTCACGCACGTCGAGCGTCATGACCGGGCAGTGACGGAACGCCGCGATCCACTTGGCATAGCGATCGTGTAAGGATGCCCAGTACTGATGGTCGGTCTCCTTTTCAGCGACACGGCCGCGCTGTTCAATGCGTGAGATAATGGTGTCGAGCGGCCCGTGCAGGTAGAGCAGCAGGCGGGGAGGCCGGGCCGCGGGCGAATGCAGCAGCTCGGAGTACAGTCGCTGATAGAGGTCGAACTCGACGGGCTGCATGAGGCCATCCTCGAAGAGTCCGCGCGCGAAGATTTCCGCATCTTCATACCAGGTGCGGTCGAGAATCCAGCTTCCGCCCTTACCGCGCATCTGCCGCATCGCTTCGAATCGCGTTGCGAGAAAATGAAGCTGCAGGTGGAGTGCATGTGCGCGCATGCCTCCCGGTGACCCGTAAAAAAGCGACAGCCACGGATTCTCCGAGTCGACGCTTTCCGGTGCCAGCTGCAGGCCGAAGCGAGTCGCCAGCGCATAGGTGAGCGTTGATTTTCCCGTGCCTACCATGCCCGCGACTCCGAGCAGCATTGGGGCACTCATTCGGCCCGGGCCACCCGATTCGTGTAGATGTACCGCCACTCGCTATCAAACGCGGTGGCGGCGTCGGGAAGGTTGTCGAGAACGGCCGCGATGGATGTCCGTCGCGACGAGCCCGGTTCAGCGGAAGCCATGGAACGGTCCGTCACGAGAGGTCTGGTATCGGACACTGCCGGCTCGGGCGAGAAGTGCGGTCGTGCCCCACTCGGGGCTGCCGACTTGCTGGGATGCGAAATGTATTGATCGCCCGGGACTTTCGGAATTGGAATGGCGGGTGGATTGCCCATGCGTCAGCCAGCCTGCACCTTGGCGGTGCTGGGCGCTTCCGACTGATCACCTCGGACACAGGGATGGCGATGAAATCTTCACTGGTTTTCGGCGTCGGCGTCGCGACGCTGTTGAGCGCGACGCGCTCGAGCGGGCAGGATACGGTCAGGTTCGTCCCCACGATCGCACAGCCTACGTTCGCGGTGCGAGAACCCGTGCTGCGAGTGAAGCCGCGCACTGTCCTCATCTCGAACACGATGTTCGGCGCGTACTACACCCGCGAAGGTGGCGCCTTTCCTGGCGAGGTGGGCCCGATTTTCGTGGAGGGCGCCACCACGAAGGACATGCTCGTGGTGAAGATCCGGAAGGTGCGGCCGAATTACGAGCTGGCGGTCTCGCGGGTGTACAGTGATTTCGGCGGGCTGGCGAGCGACAGTCGCGTTCGGATGCTCAACGAGCCGATCGCCCCCCGACGGTACGTGTGGAAGCTTGACCCGCAGAAGAACACGGCGATCACCGAGTTTCCCAACAGCCGCGTGAAGCGCATGGAGATCGACCTCAAGCCCATGCTTGGGCGGGTCGCCGTTGCGCCGCGGGGTCAGGAAGCCTTCTCGGGGCTCTGGCCCGGCGACTTCGGCGGCAATATGGACGCACCGGAAGTACGGGAGGGCACGACCGTGTATCTCCCGATCTTTCACGATGGCGCCTACCTCTACTTCGGCGATGGGCATGCGCGGCAGGGGCAGGGGGAGGTCGCGGGCACCGGCCTGGAGACATCGATGGACGTCATCCTCGAGATTGACGTGATCAAGGGAAAGACAATCGATTGGCCGCGCCTGGAGGATGACACGCACATCATGGTCGTTGGCGCTGGACGTCCGCTGATCGATGCGTTTCGCCTCGCGCACATTGAACTGATCGAATGGCTGGTTGCGGATTACGGGTTCGACAAGATCGATGCGTATGCGCTGATAGGGCAGGTTGGCGAGTCTTCCGTCGCGAACATCGTGGATCCCAACTACACGGTGGTGGCCAAGTTTCCGAAGCGATTCCTCCCGAAGTGAGATGATGGCGCCGGTTGGGCAACCGCCCGGCGCGATTATCGCAAACATCACAGGCATGCGATTTCTTCCAGACTCCACGGAACTGCGGGACGCCGCTCACCGGGCGATGCTCGAGAACGGCTTCAATCCGGAGTTCTCATCCGAAGTGCAGCGAGAGGTATCGGCGCTGCGCGATTACACAGCGGCTCCCAATCCATCCGTTCGCGACCTGCGATCGCTGCTCTGGTCATCCATTGATAATCGTGAATCGAAGGATCTCGACCAGATCGAGGTCGCCGAGCGCCTGGGTGGGGGTGCGATCCGTGTTCTGATTGCGATCGCGGACGTGGACGTGCTCGTCCCCCGGGGTTCGGCCACGGATGACCATGCGCGTGAGAACACGACCTCTGTGTACACGGGGGTTGCCGTCTTCCCCATGCTTCCTGACAGGCTATCGACGGATCTGACTTCGCTGAATGAGGGAGAGGATCGATTCGCGGTGGTCATCGAGATGGATATTTCGGAAGACGGTGCGGTGGCGGCCTCGGACGTGTACCTCGCGCTCGTTCACAATCATGCAAAGCTCGTGTACGAGAGTGTGGGAGCCTGGCTGGAGGGGCATTCGGCGATCCCGCCGAAGATTGCGAGTACGCCAGGGCTCGAGGCGCAGGTCCGTCTGCACGATGAAGGGGCGCAGCGTCTCCTGTCGTTGCGGCGCAGGAACGGCGCGCTCGATCTCGAGACAATTGAAGCGTCGCCGGTCATATCGAACGGAAAGGTGATCGACCTCAAGGTGACCCAGCGGAACCGTGCGCGGGACATCATCGAAAACTTCATG
>JBKJRV010000211.1:0-2745 GCA_046593115.1 Gemmatimonadaceae bacterium | reverse complement strand
CCCCGCGGACCGGTTCGCGACGGCGCGGGAGTTCAGTGAAGCGTTGAACGGTCGTGGCGCGAGCGCGATGGGTGGCGAGTACACCGGGGCCGGCGCCGCGGCTAGTCACGCCGATCTGGCTCGGCGCGGCCCTCGATCACTCACGTCGCGCGTGCTCACATCGGGTATGGCCTCAGCGGCGGGATTCCTTCTTGCCGCGACGATTGCCGCAGCCTGGTGGACCAGCGCGCGGCGCACCGCACCGTCTCCTCCGGTGCGGCTCGCATTCAGTGTAGCGCCGAGTCAGCCGATAGGGATTACGTTCGGAAGAACCGTCGCGATATCGCCCGACGGCCGCACAGTGGTCTATTCCACGGCCGACAGCTCCGGACACATCCGCCTCTTCGTGCGGAGGCTCGACGACCTTCAGCAGCGCGCGCTTCCGGGATCCGATGATGCCCTCCAGCCGTTCTTTTCTCCGGACGGTCGCTCGCTCGCGTTCCTCGCTGGTACCCAGCTCAGGCGACTTCCGATCGAGGGCGGTACGGCCTCGTTGTTGACGGACATCCGGGCGATGCAAGGCGCAACCTGGGGGCCCGCCGGCATTGTCGCCTCCGCCGAGGGTAAGCTCGTGCTCGTTCCACCCGGCGGTGGAACCCCGATCCCGTTTGCCGGCAACGATACGGCTCCGGCGTACTGGCCGGTCATGCTTCCCGACGGCAAGTCCGTACTCTTCTCGAGCCAACTCAACTTGTCCGCCAGCTTCGGTGTCGCATCGATTCCTGATGGGCGCATGACGATGCTCGACGTGCAGGGACTCTTCCCCCTCGGGATCGTCGGCGACGAACTCGTGTATGTCCGCGATGACGGTGCGATTGCGGCCGTCCCCTTTGACGCGCGTCGGCTCCGCGCGATGGGCAGCCCTGTCGTACTCGTTGGTGACGTCGCGATGAACTTCATCGGAGAGGCAAAGGCGGCTGTGTCGGCGAATGGATCGCTCGCCTACGTGACCGGCGCGCCGATGATGCACCTCGTTGTTGCAGATGCCCGTGGCGTAACCAGATCGTTGGCAGTGCCGCCTGGGGCGATGAACAATCCGCGATATTCACCAGATGGCAGGCGCGTCGCCGTGGACGTGAGGTCGTCCGGCCAGACCGATGTCTGGATCTACGAGCTCGCCTCGGGAGCTTCGCGACGCCTCACCGCCGAGGGCACCAACCAGCGCCCGGAGTGGACGCCGGACGGCAAACGCGTCGTGTTCCGGACGACTCGCGGCGGATCGCGAGGCACGCTCTGGTGGATGCCGGCCGATGGAAGCGGAGTCGCCGAACCGCTGGTGAGCGTGCCGCGAAAGGAAATCTGGGAGGGGTTGGTTTCCCCGGACGGCCTCACCGTCATGTATCGAACAGGTACCGTGGGGCTTGCCGATATCTGGTACCGTCAGCTCGTGGGCGACACAGCAGAGAAGGGGTTCGCCACCACGCCATTCACCGAAGTCGGGGGGCGATTTTCGCCGGACGGACGCTGGATGGCATTCAATTCGAACGAGTCCGGCCGCAACGAAGTGTACGTACGGCCGTTCCCGGGACCGGGTGCGACAGTCACGGTGTCCGTCAACGGGGGACTGAGTCCCGTCTGGTCCCGCGATGGCCGACGGATCTTCTACAGTGAAGGACAGAAATTCATCGCGGCTTCCGTAACCGCGGGTTCGACGTTCGCTGTTTCCTCACGCGAGGTGCTGTTCGAAGGCAACTTCCTGTTCGGCACCGGGCATGCCTCCTTCGACGTAACGCCCGATGGCAAGTCGTTCCTCATGCTCCGGCCGGTGGTCGGAGGCGAGGAGCAGATCGTCGTGGTGCAAGGCTGGAACGTGGAAGTGCGTGAGCGGCGCCGGAGCCAGGCAGCTCCGCGGTAATCTCCCAGCCGGTCGGGCGTCTACGATTGAAAACGAACCAGGAAGTGGACCCGCCCACGTGTCTGGCCTGCGGCACGACGATGATGCCACCCTACGGGAACTTCTGCAGCCGGTGGTCGCTAGTGCAGATGTGAGCCCGTCTTCCGACTACGAACGTGAATTTCTCGCCGCGGTGTGCAACGCCTGCGCCTCGAGTGATTTTGAGCCGCTGCGGGCCGGGGTCCTGTCGGCACTTGCCGACCGGGGCTTCACTACCTCGTAGCAGGAGCGCCGCATGTTCGTGCTCGCATTCCTTGGCGGAGTCCTCACGATTCTCAGCCCCTGCATCCTTCCGGTTCTGCCACTCGTGTTCGCTCGCGGCGGCCGGTCGTTCGCTCGGGAAGTCGCGCCGATGCTGCTGGGGCTCGCGGTCGCATTCACCGCTGCGGCGCTCGTCGCCACCGCGACGGCGCGATGGCTCCTCGTGGCCAGCGACGTCTCGCGATACGCCGCGCTGATGCTGCTGGCGCTGGTGGGTCTCACGCTCGTGTCCACTCGCGTCGCCGCCTGGGTCGCACGCCCCGTAACGCGAGCGGGCGGCGCCCTGCTTGGCGGACCGATGCACGGCGCGACGTCGCCCCTGCGATCGGGCATCGTGGGAATGGCAATCGGACTTCTGTGGGCACCGTGCGCCGGCCCCATCCTCGGCCTGCTTATCGCCTCTGCCACGGTCGCGAATGCGCCGCGGGCGTCGCTCCTCTTCCTCACCTTCGCGCTCGGAGCCGTCGTGTCACTCGCCGTCGTCACGTCCGTCACCGGTCGTGTGCTGGCGCGCCTCAAGCGCGCCGGTGCCGCCGACCTGGTCATTCGTC
>JBKJRV010000174.1:0-7207 GCA_046593115.1 Gemmatimonadaceae bacterium | reverse complement strand
GATAACTCGCAGTTCGTTGTTGGCCGGCGATAACTCGCAGTTCGTTGTTGGCCGGCGATAACTCGCAGTTCGTTGTTGGCCCCGTGGCCGTTACTCTCGCGTCCAAATCTCTCTGCGAAGTAACTATCCTCGCCCCACACGAGGATCCGCCTTCGCATACGCCAGGTCCGTAACCAGATTGACCAGCACGAACACCCCGGACAGAAACAACACCGCCCCCTGAATCGCGGGCAGGTCCCGTCGCGAGATGGCGTTGACGACGTATCGGCCGATCCCGGGCCAGCTGAAGATCGTTTCCGTCAGGATGCTCCCCGTGAGATACGAGCCGAAGTCGAGGCCCACGACGGTAATGATCGGGATGAGCGCCGCCCGCAACGCATGCCGGATCACCACCGTCCGCTCTCGCAGTCCCTTCGCGCGCGCCGTGCGAACAAAATCGCTGCTCAGCGTGTCCAGCATCGACGACCGCGTCATCCGCGCGAGAAAGGCGATGGAGCGCATGCCGAGGGCAAGCGCCGGCAGTACCAGGTACTCCGGACCACCGTAGCCTGACGGAGGCAGCCAGCGCAGCGTGACCGCGAAAAGCAGAATCAGCAGCAGCCCCACCCAGTAGACCGGGAACGAGATCCCAACGTACGTCAGGCCGAGCGAGAGCCGGTCCACCCAACCGCCCGGTCGTGTCGCCGCCACCACGCCAATGCTGATGCCGAGGATTGTCGCCAGCAGCATCGCCGCACCCGCCAGCTGCAGCGTCTTCGGGAACCGCTCCGCGAGATCACGCGCGATCGGACGACCAGTGATATATGACGTCCCCAGATTGCCGCGCGCGATATTGCCGACGTAATGGCCGAACTGAACCGGGAGCGGATCGTCCAGTCGCAACTCCGCGCGCAGACGCGAGATGGTCTCGGCGTCCGCGCGCTCACCCACCATTTCGCTCACCGGATCGCCCGGCGCCACGTACAGCAGCAGGAACGTCACGACGAGCACGCCCGCAAGCGTTGGGACTGCCAGCAGGAGCCGCCGGAGGACGTAGCCGAGCATCAGGTCATCTCTTCTCGATCACGACGGACGTCCAACGCTGGCCATTGAAGATCGTCGGCACCACGAAGCCCTTGATCCACGGCTGGAGCGCGTAAAGCTCATCGTAGAAAAAGAGGAATAGCATCGGCGCGTCGTTAAACGCGATCGAGTCGGCCTGCCGGTACATCCCTACGCGCGCGGCCGCATCGCGCTCCGCGCGCGCGCGGGTGACAATGCGATCGAACTCGGCGTTCTTCCAGAACGAGACGTTGCCGCCAACGCCGGTGTTGCTGCCGTGCAGCAGCGGAAAGAGAAAATTTTCGGCGTCGGGGTAGTCGGCGTACCAGGTCTTGAGGTGCATGTCCGTCTGTCCGTTGCGCGACGCCTCACGCACCGACGGCGCATCCCGTTGCTGGATCTTCACGCGGATGCCCGCGGGCTGCAGCATGCTCTGAATGGTCTCGGCGATTCGGGGATAGGGGGCTGCCTGCGACGTCCAGAGCTCGATATCGATGCCACCCGCATACCCGGCCTCAGCCAGCAGCGCCTTTGCCTTTGCCGCATCGAACGCATACGGCCGGCGCGCGCTGTCCGCGCCCTCGAGCAGCGGAGGAATGACGCCGTTCGCAACGCGGCCTCGGCCACCCACGATCTGATCGAGGATGAGCCTGGCATCAACGGCGTGGTTGATGGCGCGCCGGACGCGCGCGTCCGCCAGCGGACCGCGCGTCACGTTGATGGCGGCGTAGATGAAACGCAGACCGGGAACCGATTGCAGCATTGCCTTCCGCTCGTCCGTCTGCTTCCACTGCCGGGTCTCGGCCTCGGGTACGTTGATGATATCGACGCGCCCCGACTCGAACTCCGCCACCGCCGTACTCGGCTCGGGAATCACCCGCGCGCGGAGCGAATCCATTTTCGGCGAGCCGCCGAAATACTTGTCGTTCTTCGCAAACAGCAGGTAATCGTCGTGTTTCCACTCGACGAGCTTCCAGGGCCCAGTTCCGACCGGCTTCTCGCCGAAGTTCTCTGGAACGGAGTCCGGAACGATGGAGGCAACCGGCATGGCCAGCATCTTCTCGAAGATCGAGAGGGGCGCGGCGAGTGTAATGATGACCGTGCTGTCGTCTGGGGCGCTGAGGCCTTCGATGGTCTCCGACTTTTTCTCGGAGAATTCGCGCGCGCCCTTGATGGGATAGAGCGGCCAGCCGCGGCCGCCCCGCGCCGCGGGATCGAGCACCCGGCGGAAGCTGTTGACGACGTTGCGGGCGACGAGCGGACGGCCATCGTGGAACGTGACGTTGCGTCGCAGGTGGACGGTGTACGTCAGCCCGTCCGCGCTGACTTCCATTCGCTCGGCGAGCGCCGGCTCCACGCGCGCGTCGGGGGTGAACCGGAAGAGTCCGTCGAACAGATAGGCGACCGCACGACCCGTCGGCACATCCGTCGAGAGTGCGGGATCCAGCGAGCGCGGATCCTCGGTGTCCCGCGAGTCGATCAGGGTGCGGCGGGCGGGAGAGCTGTCGCCACCGCGACAGGCGGTGGCGGCGAGCGCTACGGTGCCAATCACTACGAAGGATGGGAGCAGGTGTCGAAGACGCACGTGCGGGAGGGAAAGAGGGCGGCGCAGCAACGATCGTCGTCTGTCAGTCGTCTAAGGTACGCGGGCTCACTCGCTCTCGACAGCATGGTCATGAGAGCCGTCCAACACGCTCCGGTTGCGGGTTCGATATCGACAAGATTCGGCGGATGCCGATAGTTTTCACACAGCGCGGTTGGCGGCGGCACCCGACAAGCGTCCGGGGGTAGCAGGGCAGCGACCAATCGCAGACGCGACCGTCCTTTCAGCAGACCCAGAGGCGCATGAGCAAGCGGAGACCGACTCGGCCACCCGTGGTCGAAGCCGATTATTACTATCGGCGCAATCTGGAAAGCAGCGATCTGCTGCCCGCCGTAGGAATCGGGCTCGCCGTCGGCGTTGTCGGATTCTACGTGGCACGACTGCTCCTGCAGCGGACGAATCTCGGCCCGGCACCCCGGCCCGGTGCCGCACTGCCTTCAGCGCCGGCCATCGTGTATCGACGCCGCGGGCGCCCGGGCCCGGACGGCGGATGAGGCTCGGTCGCGCTGCGCTCCGCTGGAGTGTGGTGCTCGTCGTCGCACTGCTGCCTGCTGCGCTCCGCGCGCAGGAGCTGGAATGTGACCCCGGAGATCTGCACGTCATCGCGCTCCGATTCACCGGCAACAAGGCGTTCGGCCGTCCGGATCTTGCCGCGACGATTGTCACGACCGCGTCGGATACCAAGACCCGGCGTGCCACCTGGAATCTCTTCGGGAAGAAGCGGTGCATCGCGCTCGACGAGATCGCGCGCGACCTGATTCGTCTCGGCATCTACTATCGGCAGCGGGGTTACCCGGAGGCGACGGTAGACACCGTGCTCCAGCGCGACCGTCGCGCAGTCAAGGTCACCTTCCGCATCGCCGAAGGCCGGCCGATGCTCCTGGACACGTTGACGATCACGGGGCTCGATTCGGTGAAGGCGCGTGGGAGAATCCTCAACAGACTGCCATCCCGGATCGGCGATCCCTTCGACCGCATCCGCCTCGCGGCAACGGTCGACACCATTCGCACCCGCCTTCGCAATTCGGGATATCCACGCGCCAACGTTCGGCCGACGTACAATCCGCATCCGGGAGCGTTCAGCGGCGCCGCCGGGTTTGAAGTGAATCCGGGGCGTTTTGCGCGGCTGGGCACGGTGGAGCTGGACATTCAGCCGGCGGTGGGGCGCAAGCAACAGATCCCCACGAAGATTGCGCGCAAGCTGCTGGGGCTGAAGACGAAGGACGTGTACCGCGATCGCGATCTGGCCGCGGCTCAACGCAATCTGTACCGCCTCGACTCCTACCAGCATGTCGAGGTGCGGCTCACGCCCGTTGATTCTCAGCCCGCGCCGCCCGGCGATTCCGTCGTGAACGTGAGGGCACTCCTCATTGAGGGGTCCATGCGTTCCCTCCAGACGAGCGTGGGCTGGGGCACGCTCGACTGCTTCCGCGCCCAGGCGGTCGCGACGGATTTCAACTTTCTGGGTGGTGCCCGCCACCTGGAGCTCACGGGCCGACTGTCGAAAGTCGGTGTCGGCTACCCGCTGAATGGCGCGGAGGGACTGTGCCACGCGTTCGCCGAGAAGGACCTGTACGGCGACACGCTGAACTACTACGTAGGCGCCAGCTTTCGTCAGCCGACGCTGTTTCGTCTCGGTCCGCAGAGCATCCCGACGATCACGGTATTCAGCAAGATCGAGTCGTCGTACAACGCCTACCTGCGCTCGACACCGATCGGTGCGACGGCGACGCTGAACCACTTCATTCTCCAGTTTCCGTATTCGCTGGGCTATCGGTTCGAGTTCGGGCGCACCGAGGCGTCGCCGGCCCTGTTTTGCGCCGTCTTCAACATTTGCGATCTCGGAGACCAGGGGCGGCTCAAGCGCGAGAAGCGTCTGGCGGTGGCGAGCGCGTCCGTCGTCCGCGACTGGACCAACAACCCCGCGAACCCCACGGGGGGTCTGGTCGTCAGACTGGAGGGGAGACACGCATCGCCGATCATTGGATCAGATAGCCTCCTCCAGTTCAACAAGTTTCTGGCAGACGTCGCCTACTACCATAGTATTACGGGGGGAGACGGGGTCGTACTGGCGACGAGGCTTCGGGTGGGTGGGGTACTGGGCACCAGCCTGCGCAATCTGTCGGGAATCTTCAGCGCCCAAAAGGGAACGTTCATTCCACCGGAAGAGCGGCTGTATGCCGGTGGATCGAACACGGTTCGAGGCTTCAGGCAGAATGAGCTGGGTCCAGCGGTGTATATCGCGCGGGACAAGATCGAGATCACCGACACCTCCGGCGGAACTCCGGTGACGTACTTCGAGGTGTCTGGCAACGGAACCGAGCTGCGATCCGTACCCACGGGTGGCAATTCACTCATCGTCGGGAATATCGAGCTGCGGTTGCGGAGTCCGATTTACCCCGAGTATCTGCAGTTCACGCTGTTCACCGACGTCGGTGAGGTATGGAATCGAAGTGGAGTGGAGGCGCTGGGCTTCGACCAGCTCAAATGGACGCCGGGTGTGGGGACGCGGATCTTCTCGATTTTCGGCGCCATCCGCGTCGATGTAGGGTACAACCCGTACTTGAAGCCGCGGGGGCCGATCTACTTCGACGAGCCGATTTCGTCGACGACGCGCGACGCCTCGCTGTTCTGTGTTTCGCCGGGCAATCGGATTCCGATCGTGGACGGCAAGCCGTCCACGGACGATGTTTGTCCAGCGACGTTCGAGCCGAGACAGCGCACCAATTTCCTGCGCCGGCTGACGGTGAATCTGTCCATCGGTCAGGCGTTCTGACCGGGGACGCGCCGCCAGCATGGCGTGACGCGAGAAGGACCCGGTCCACCGAATTGCTGCTGCCCCCACTGTGAACTTCCGCAAGCTCGTCGCCATCATCGGCGCCGCCATCATCGTGGCGGCGATCGTCATCATCGTCGCCATTCTCACGGCGACGACGCAGACGGCGTACGGGCGCGATCAACTCCGGAACCTGATCGTCACCCGCATCGCGCCGTCGGTGCAGGGGACGATGTACCTGGGCAAGATGACCGGCGGGCTGTTGACCGGCGTCACCATCGATTCCATCGAGATCCGCGACCGCGAGGACTCCCTCTTCATTGCCTCGGGAAAGATCACGATGCGGTACGATCCGCGGGATCTCCTGGACGGCCGGCTGCTCTTCTCCCGCGTGGTGATCGAACGCCCGGTGATCCGGGTGATGCAGCACGAGAACGGCGAGTGGAATTACCGCCGCATCTTCCCGAAAAAGAAGAAGAGCGCGCTCCCCGATGCGCCGTCGCGCTTCGGCAACTTCTTCATCATCGACAGCGTTGCCGTTCATGACGCGACGTACATCCTTACGATGCCATGGCATCCTGACGATTCGCTGAGTGGTGCGCGCCGGGACAGCGCGGTGAGGCACAACCTGAAGCGCCGGGAGCGCGAAGTTCGCCAGTCCCGGGAAGGCTTTACCCGGACGTATCGCTGGACGGGAGGCGAGATCGCGCTGGCGCACGCGCGGTTAGCGCATCCCGACTCCGTGGGCCGCTACTTCAACATCGGCCGCTTCAACGTCCGTGAGTCCGATCCGCCCTTCCAGTTTCGCAACGTGAGCGGGACGATGCGATGGATCAAGGACTCCGTATGGCTCGATCTCGCGCACTTCGACCTGCCCGCTTCCACCGGCAGCGCCAGGGCCAAGGTCGTGTGGGGAAGCGATCTGCCAATGCGGTATGCCGTGGACGTCATCGCCGATTCGATCTCGCTGAACGACGTGTCGTGGGTGTATCCGACGTTGCCGAGGGACGGTGGTGGAAAGTTGAAGCTGTTCATCCGCAACAACCGGCAGAATCTGAAGATTCTGGAGTATGCGATCAGCGACATGGACGTCCGCACCCAGAACTCGCACCTCAAAGGTGCGATGACCTTCGGAGTCGGCGGACCGGTGCTGGTTGTCAAGAACGTCGCGCTCGAGGCATCGCCGGTGGACATGCAGCTCATCCGGACGCTGAATGGCAAGCCGTTTCCGTACGATTGGCAGGGTCAGCTGCGCGGCGTGATCCGCGCACGAGGCGGTCCACTGAACCGCTGGAAGGTGGACGACGCGCGTCTCGTCTTCAACGACGCCAACGTGCCCGGCGCGGTCTCGCGTTTTTCGGGGAAGGGCGAGCTCGACGTCCTCTTTCCGGCGTTCACGGTCTTTCGCGGGTTCAGCGCCGACGTCGCCCAGCTCGACCTGCGCACCCTGCAGTTTGTGAACAAGGAGTTTCCGCGTGTGAACGGCGTTGTGAGCGGCCGGGCCACGCTCGATTCCTCCTGGCTCGACGTCCGCTTCCGTGATGCCGATGTCACCCATCGCGACGGCCCGGATGCGCCGTCGCACTTCACCGGCGGCGGCCGCATGACGCTGGGCGACGATTTCATAACCTACGATCTCGACCTAGCCGCAGCGCCGCTGTCCTTCACCACGCTCGCTCGCTCGTATCCCGCCATGCCGCTGCGTGGAGCGCACGTGGGACGCATGCGGGTCAACGGCACCATGAACAATCTCGCGGTCACCACATCGCTTACGGGGCCCGGCGGCA